>NZ_JZWV01001063.1 GCF_000966975.1 Streptomyces katrae
CCGGTGACCAGGGCGACGCGACTCTCGCTCATCTTCTTTCCTCCAGCTGTCGGTCTGCGGTGCCGGGCCGCACCGCACCCACAACCTATCGCATGGCGGAAAAAGTTTTCCGTAATATGGATCCCACGGGAGGTGCCCCGGGGCCCCTGATTCAGCGCCGCTCCAGCAGCCCCCGTACGTACGCCGCCTGGCCCGCGTGCTGGAGGTCGTCGGCCAGGACGCTGACGAGGCGGACCCCGAGGGTGACCGGCGGGTCCCAGCGTTCGTCGACGATCCGCTCCAGATCGCCCGCGGCCAGGCCGCGTACGTAGCGCAGGGACTGCTCGTGCACGGCGTCGTAGTACCCCAGCAGCAGGCCGGCCGAGTCGACGCGCACCGTTCCGGCCTGCTTCGCCGTGTGCCCGTAGCCGTGGTCCTCGACGGGCAGCGGCAGGGCGAAGCGGTCGGCCCAGCCGGCGGACCGCCAGACCTGCTCCTGACCGGCGACGCCGGCCACGTGGTCGTCCTGGATCCGGGTCAGGTGCCACACCAGCCAGGCGATCGAGTTTGACTCCGGATCCAGGCGCGCGTTCAGCTGTTCGGCAGCGAGGCCGTCGAGCGTCTCGTGGACCACCTCCCGGATCCGCCCGAAGCCGTCAGCGAGTACCTCCGTGGCCTTCATGTGCCGTCCCCAGCCGTAGTCCGTAGCGGTGTCCGTGGCGATCCGCTGCCGGGAACCACCATGCAAGGCCCCGCCCGGCCGGGCGGGGCGACACTCCGTCAGCGGCGGCGACGGGCGCGGCGCAGGAG
>NZ_JZWV01000118.1 GCF_000966975.1 Streptomyces katrae
GCCCGGCACCACCTCCCCGGCCGGAACCCCGGCCCCGGGCTCCGCCCCGGCCCTGGCGCACGCTCGGGTCGGCACCGCGGCCCCGGCGGCCCCGGCCGGCACTGCTCCCCAGGCCCCGGCCGGCGGCGGCGCCCACGGCATGGCGGCCCCGGCTGCCGCAGGCGCCCCGGCGGGAGCCGCCCAGACCCGTCCCACCGCCGGAGGCACCGGCTGGGGCGGTCCCGACATGGGTGCGCCCGCCACCTTCGTGCTGCTGCGCCACGGCGAGACGGCCCTCACCCCGCAGAAGCGGTTCTCCGGCAGCGGCGGCACCGACCCGGAGCAAGCCGTCGTCAGCTCGCCGCTGCGCCGCTGCCGTGAGACCGCCCAGGCCGTCGCCGACCGCCTCGGGCTCCCGGTCACCGTCGAGGAAGGCCTGCGCGAGACGGACTTCGGCGCCTGGGAGGGCCTGACCTTCGCCGAGGTCCGGGAACGCTTCCCGGACGACCTCCAGGCCTGGCTGGACTCCCCGAAGGCCGCCCCCACGGGCGGCGGCGAGAGCTTCGCCGCCGTCACCCGCCGGGTCTCGGCCACCCGGGACCGGCTGCTGTCCGCGTACGCGGGCCGCACGGTGCTGCTGGTCACGCACGTGACCCCGGTCAAGACCCTGGTCCGCCTCGCGCTGGGCGCCCCGCCGGAGTCCCTGTTCAAGATGGAACTCTCCGCGGCCTCCCTCTCGGCGGTGGCCTACTACGCCGACGGCAACACCTCGGTCCGCCTCCTCAACGACACCTCGCACCTGCGCTGACGCGCCGCGATCCCGACAGGCCCCCTGAACCCTCTGAACCCCCTGAACTTCTAAAGGGAACAGGGGGTTCGGGAACCAACGGTCAGTCGGTGTAGCGGGGGAAGTCGCCGGTGTCGATCGTCCAGCGGCCGGCCTCCACCTTTTCCCCGAAGGAATACGTGTGGCTGGCCCTGTAGCTGCCGCCCACCGGATCCGAGTAGACGGTGACAAGGCCCTCGCGGGGGTCGATCAGCAGGTACGTCGGGATCCCCATGGCCGGGTAGGCGGCCAGCTCCTTCACGTAGTCGTTCTCCGGGTTCGTCTTGGAGACGACCTCGGCAACCAGCTCCACCAGCTCCGCATCCACGGCATCGCTGCTGGGGTCCAGGGCGTCCTCGGGGAGGGCCATCAGGTCGGGGATCCGGAGCTTCTCGACGCGCGGGTTCTCCATGTTGGTGTCGTTGAGCGCCGCCATCTCCGGCGTCTGGCGTTCGATCTGGCGCCGCAGGCGGAGCACGATCATGCCGTGGGCGGTGGTGGGACTCATCAAGGTGGTGAGGATCTCCGGTCCGTCGATCTCGACCTTGAATTTCCGGTCGCTCGGCGTGATCGCTGCGATTTCGTCCGCGAGGCGCCGCAGTTCCTCGTACGTAGCGGTCATGTGCTCCTCCAAGGGGTGCCTCAGCCAGCGTATCCAGCCGTACGCAGCGAACACCGCGCCGTGCAGGTGGGAGGCGGGGTCCCAGCCCGGGAAGGGAGTGGGACAGACGAGTCGGCCTGTACGCCGGGTTCTTGAGCCGCCCCCGCCTTGACCAGCATAAACGGGACGCATACCGGGTGTGACCTGCAAGGACGGGTCACAGAGGCGCATCGAGGCGCACGGAGGTTCACACCCCCGAATGCCCCCGAACGCCCCGGGGTCGTAGCTCACGCGGAAGGCGACGGGACCACTTCCCGGAAAGCAGAACAGGCCCTCGGCCTGGAAAACCGAGAGCCTGCACTGAACTGCCGGGGGTTGGAACTCCCCTTGTTCCACCCCAGAAGACTTTGGCCGTCAGGACGGGGCGGTACTCGGGCCTAAAGAATCCCCGAGCGCCTTCATGGTGCCAGATTTCGCGTTCGCCGGACAGGCGGATGCCCGGTTTGCGCCGTACGGAGCTGCATCCTGCCCTCCGTCCCCGAGGCGTGGTGCAGCAGCCTCTCCGCCGGTCACGCGCGCCTTCGTCACCCGCTTCCCGCTGTCCTGGATCGCCCCTCTTACGGGTGACGCCCTGCGGGTCGCGTCCACCATCACCGATCGAGGCCGAGCCGGCCGAGGCTGCTTCGCCTCCGACCAGACCATCGCCGACGCCCTCGGCATCAGCCGGTCCGCCGTGCAGTCCGCGCACCGGCAGATCGAGCGTCTCGAAGACGGCGGGGCCTCCAAGACGGAGACCTCTGGCCGGTCGACGCTCACGCGCTTCATGCGCCCCCTGCGGGTCCACGAGAACGGGAAGACCGCCGAGCCGTACGTCGAGACGTCCGCGCGGGCCCGGAACGAGATCAAGGGCAACCGGTACGCGGTCTACTCGTACGCCGCTTACTGCGCCGACGTGAAGAAGGCCGTCAAGGTGCGGTGCACGACCCCCTCGGCCGGATGCTGCGCATCCCACGTCTGCGCCCTCGGTGAGGACACCGCCCGCGCCCTTCTGCGCGGTCTGGAGGCGGACCGCTGGATCACCCAGACCCAGGCTGGGGGAGGGCGCCGAAAGGGCGCCTTCTACGACGTCCACCCCGTGCCGGCCGCTGCGGGAAACCCCCCGGATTCGGCGACAGCCAACCCCGAGGATCGGGCGACAACAAACCCCCCGGATTCGGCGACACAGAACAGGCCGCATCTAACAGGCTTCTCGGAACAGGCGCGCGAGGACTCCTGCGGTTCCGCCCGTAGGGCGACACCTGTAGTAGCGCGCGGTCCTGTGGAAAACCCGGCCGTCGGAACGTTCGAGCAGGCAGTGGCCTCGGACGAAACGGCTACGCCGGAACCGCCCAAGAAGCCCACCACCACGATCTCGGCAACGGCGTACCGCGTGCTCCGGCTGCTGCCGCTGAAGCTGTCTGCGGCCCAGTACGGCCTCGCCTCGAAGGCGATCGAGGAGGCGGTGGCCAAGGTCGACGGTGACGTCGAGCGTGTCAGCTACCGCGTCCACGGGCGCCTCGCCGACGAGCGCCATCCCGTCCGTGAGCCGTACGGCTGGCTGATCACCCGGGGCCTGCGCAACGACCAGTGCCCGGCCGCCGAGTGCGAGTCCGGCCGCATCTGGCCGACCGGCGCCGACTGCCCGACCTGTCGCGAGCGGTACGCCGACCGGCGCGGAACCCCGCTGATCTTCCGCGACCGCGCCACCGCGATCTACGAGGTGACGTGGACCTGCTCCGGCTGCGAGCGCCCCGGCACCGGTGAAGTACCCGCCGATGGGACCTGCGACGGCTGCCGCCACGCCGCCAACACGATCAAGGCCGCGCTGACCGCGTACCACCTACCGCCGGCCTACGAGAACGGCCTGCGGATGCCCGACCGCTGGCGCTGCGCCGAAGACGGCTGCCAGCAGGTCACCGAGGGCGCCCGGCCCGACCACGGCCGCTGCTGGCGGTGCGCCCCGAAGTACAAGCGCCGCCAGCGCACTCACCGCCGCTGGCAGACCGGGGGCACCGCATGAGCGCGAACAGCGAGCGGGGCGGCCGGCCCGAGTTCGGCCCGTGTGACGGGTGCGGCCTGATGGTGGAGTTCCGCGAGGTCATCGACCAGCAGCACGACGTGGCACTCCAGCCGGGCGAGTTCCCCAGCCAACGACTCCCCCAGCGGGCGCGCTGGCATCTCGCCAGCGGCATCGCCTGGCCGGGAGAGAACGAGACCGCCTGGTGCCGTCTCGATCACGACCTCATCTGTCCGGCGGCCGAGGAGCCGGAGGAACGAGTCCTGCGCAATCTCCAGAGCCGCCTCGCCGTACGGGCACGGCTCGCGTGGGACCGCAGATCGGACGGGCGATGACCTGCACCACCACCACGAAGGAGAAGAACATGAACGAGCGCGACTGGACCGAGCTGGTCGGCAAGGAGATCACCGTGGACGACAAGCCGATCTCCAGCACCGACGACGAAAGCGACCTGGACCGCCCGACCGTCTACCGGGGGACCGTCGTCAGCGCCACCAACGAACCTCCCGCCCTTCGGATCTTCCTGCCGAGGACGCGCAAGGAGATGACGGTGTACCCGAACCAGTGGGTGATCCGGGTCGTTGGCGAAACCGCCTGACCATGGCCCCCTGTCAGAACGAAGCGTGTGCCGAGGCGGACCCGCTCTCGCCGTGCGTCTGCCGATGCGGCGGGTGGGGTCACGCGGCCAAGACCCAGCCGGGCCTCTTCCAGGCCGAGGACATGCCGAGGCCCCCGCCGGAATCTCGACGGGGGCCTGGATGAGGGGATCAGGCAGTGGCCGGCGGCTCGGGCAGGCGGAAATCCTCACCGAGCGCACGGCAGGCCCGTTCGTACCAGGCGGGGTCAACGATCACGGCCCGCGGCTCCTCGTAGCGCATGACCACGGTGTGCACGGCGTTGTAGTGCGCCCGGTTGATGACCTCGGTGAAGTCCTTCCGGACCTCGGCGACGGTGCGCCGTGCGGATTCCTGTTCGTCAGCCATGCGCACATCGTACGAGCACCGCCCTCTTGCACAACAGATGCATGTTGTACAACACTAACTGACCGCAAGACCCCAACGCCGGAGCAGCAAGCCGGAGTTGAGGAGCACGACCAGGAGCCCGGCGGTGGACCGGGGGAGGCAGCCGGCGCCTTTGCAGTCCGGGAGAAGGCCGCGCGACGGCCTCTGAAAGCACCGGGCAAGGTCTCGGCGCATCGCGGCGGGCGGGCCCCAGCGGGACCTCCTCGGACGCCGGAGCAACACCGGCCCCGCCCACGCATCAACAACAAAGCCCCGACCGTGCGCGAACACGACCGGGGCGGCCGAACCCCTACGCAGCAGGGAGAACGACATTGAGCACCGTACCGCCCCGCATCCCCGACCCCCGCACCGGCCAGGCCGAACGCCGAGCCCACATCGCGGCCGTCATCGCCGAACTCACCGCCGAGCACCCCGACGCCACCCTGGTCTACGACGCCGTGATGGACGTCCTCGCGGCCGTTGACCGCATCCCCGGTGCCGTCCTGGAGATCCGCCTCCCCGGCGTCCTGGACGTCCACGACATGACCGCGCTGGGCGACACCCTCACCGAGGGCCGCACCTGGCGTACCGGCCGCCTCACCGAGGCCACCGGCGTCACCGAGCACGGCGCGCACGTCCGCGTCATGACGGAGGTGGCCGCGTGAGCGGGGTCCAGCTCAAGCTCCCCACCGGGTACGCGGTCACGCTCGACCAGCGCCGCCTCCGCGCCGCCCGGATCCGCACTGACCGCAAGCGCCGTGCGCAGGCAGTGGCCTGGCACCAGGCGGCCGTCGATTTCTTCGGCGGGATCCGGTGAAGCCGCAGAAGAAGGCCGGCTGCGGAACGGTCGTCCTGAACCTGGCCGCAGTCCTCTTCGTCATCTGGCTGGCTCTGCACCTCGGGACCGGCTCGTGATCCCCCGGCCGCCGCTGCACCAGCGGTACCGCTCTCTGGGCGCCTTCTTCCTCGGCGCCCGGCACGCACGTGCACAGATCAGAAAGGGGGGCGGCCGATGAAGCCTCCGCTCCAGCTCACCCGCACGCACAAGATCCTCATCGGCACCGTCACCTTCGGCGCCGTGGTGGTCGCCGGGATCGGCTTCGCCGGCTCCTACGCCGCCGTGCAGAAACTCGCGCTGCGGAAGGGCTTCGGCTCCTTCGCGTACGTCTTCCCCGTCGGCATCGACGCGGGGATCGGTGTCCTTCTGGCGCTTGATCTGCTGCTGTGCTGGATCCGGATCCCGTTCCCGGTCCTGCGGCACATCGCGTGGCTGCTGACGGCCGCCACCATCGCCTTCAACGGGGCTGCGGCGTGGCCGGATCCCCTCGGGGTCGGGATGCACGCGGTGATTCCCGTCCTGTTCGTGATCACTGTCGAAGCCGCCCGGCACGCGGTGGGCCGGATCGCCGACATCACCGCCGACAAGGACATGGACGGGGTCCGCATCACGCGGTGGCTGCTCGCCCCGGCCCCCACCTTCAAGCTGTGGCGCCGGATGAAGTTGTGGGAGCTGCGGAGCTACGAGCAGGCCGTGGGGATGGAGCAGGACCGCCTCGTCTACCGGACCCGCCTCCAAGCCCGGTACGGCCGCGCGTGGAGGCGCAAGGCACCGGTGGAGGCCGTGATACCGCTCCGGCTGGCCAAGCTCGGCGTACCCCTCGCGCAGACCGCCCCCGCAGGGCTGGCCGCTGCCGGAATCCTGATCGAGTGGAGGCCCTCGGCGCCTTCGGCCCCCGCGTTCGAGGAGCACGCCGAGACCGCCCTGGACCTGGCGGCCACGCCCGCACTCCCTCCAATCCGGACGGTGATCCCCTCTCCGGCCGTCGCCTTCGCGGCGGACAAGCCGAAGCGGCCACGCGAAGAGGTCAGCATCCGCATCCCGCCGGACGACGCGAACGGACTCGACGACTGCGAGGCGGACACGCAGGAGGAGGACACGCAGGAACCGGAGCCGGAGAACCTGCACGACGACCCGGCGGACACGCAGGACCCCCAAGCGGGCGACGCTGCCGACGAGTCGACAAACCCGCAGGATGCTCCGGCTTGTCCGCCCCCCGACAACAGCCTGACCGCCCGCAACGCACGCGCCGCCAAGGAAGCGGCCAAGCGCCGCTTGTCCTACGCGGAGGGCTGGCAGCAGGCCCAGCAGGACACGCCGGGCATCACTCAGGCCCAGTTCGCGGAACGGCTCGGGATCTCCCCCCGGACGCTCCGACGAGCACTCACCGAGAACACCCCCGCACTGACCGGCTGACGCATGGTCGCCCTCGGAGTCGAGCCCCGCACCGCGCGGGAGGACAGCCCCGAGGACGGCCACGGGCCCGCCGGCCCGCACACATGAAAACGGCGCCCTGGCCAAGAGCTTCCTACGGCCGGCCAGGGCGCCACCTACCCGTTAAGGAAGGAAGCCCCAGTGTCCCGTATAACGCGACTCTTCCGCCGCCCGGCGTACCGGTTCACCCACACGGGAAACCTGCTCTACTCCGTCCCCGCGCGTCCCGTCCACACCGCCCAGCCCGGCGCCGACGAGATCGCCCTGCGCACCGCGCTGATCCGGATGGGGGTCGGCCGGTGACGATCGACTGGCACAGCCTCCCCCCGCAGCAGGAGCCCGCCCACATCCCCGTCCTCACGCCCGACGCGCACCACGCCGTCGACTGGGACCGGGTCCGAGCCACGATCCGCCGCCTGCGCCCGCTCCGCGCCCTCGCCGTCACGGCCGTCGGGCTCTACCCCGCCGTCATGTGGTGCAACCGGATCGCCGGGCCCCTCGCGGCCGAGCGCGGAGTGCACACAGCCTTCGCCGCAGGCGCCATCACCACCGTCGTCTGCGCCGTGGGCGTCGCCAGCGGGGGAGGGCTGCGCCGCTGGATCGCCGGTCTCGGCCTGGTGGGCGCGATGGGCGGAACGCTCCTCGCCGACCCGACCCGGCACCTGGTCGTCACGTGGATCGTGGGGGCCTGACCATGGACTTGATCGAGTTCACGCACGCCGTGACCCGGGCCGGCGCAGGCTTCGGATTTTTCCTCGTGGTCGTCACCGCCGCGGCGGTCTTCTACGGAAACGGGCGCACGGTCAACGCCCTGAAAAAGCGCAGGATCTGGCTGCCCTGGGTCTCCTCCTTCGCGGTGATGGTGCTCGCCTCCGCCGTGTCCGGTGGCTTCCTCAGCAAGGTCTCCGCCGGATTCACCGGGACCAGCAACCGAGTCGGCTCCGAGGTCGGGAACACGGCGATCGGGCAGTCCGGCGAGGGCGCGGTGGAGATCCACGTCACCGAAGTGCTCAGCTACTCCGGATCGTGGATCGCCCTGTGCGCCGTCGTCGTCTGGCTGCTGTTCCTGTGGTTCGCGAAGGGCTGGGGGGAGCGGGCCCTGGCCCTGTCCGGCGCCCTCTCCGGCGCTTCGTGGGGCATCGCCACCTCCCTCGGCGGTGCGGCGGCCATGATCGGCGTTCCGCTCGTTTCCTGGCTCGGTGAGCAGGTGATCGGATGAGCACCAGACCCGGGCCGCTGATCACCCGCACCACCGCCGGAGCCGGGCACATCGCGGTCTTCCTCGCGCACTGGGCCGGCGGCCACACCGTCTCGGAGGAAGAACTTCTCCGCCGGATCATCAAGGCCCGCGCCGACGCCCATGCCGAAGCCGTCGACGAGCACCAGCGGGAGGCCCGGCGGGCGCACAAGAAGGCCACAAAGTTGCGCCGGATCGCCGCCGAGGATGGGGGCCTGGTCCCCGCCGCCCAGAGCGACCTCACCCGTGCCGAGCATGACGCGCGGCGCCACGAGGCCGCCCTGGAAGCCCTCGGGGACTTCGAGATCACCGACATCGACCCGGGGCAGGTGACGCACCTCCGGAAGCGGTACGCGGTCCTGCGGTGCACCGCCTTGGCCCTCCCCGTCGCCGGGGTGGTCGCGGGCTCGTGGCTGCTGGACGGGGTGGTGCTGCTGGTTTCCACGCTCGGCGTGGTGACCGCCTGCTGGCTGCGGGGGAACACGCCCTTCGAGTTGTCGGTGCGGCCTGTCCCGGCCGAACTCCTTTCCGCGACCGCCCGCCTGGTCCTGGAGCCCGCCGAGGAGGACGAAGCGGAACCGGAGCCCATCGAGGCCGACGACCTCGGAGCCTGGAGGCAAACCCTCCGCCGGTTCGTCGAGCACGCGGTGGCCCAAGCGCACCTGGAGAAGAAGGGCGGCGTCCTCGCCGTCGATCTCCTCCAGCGGCTCCAGGCGTCCGGGCTGCACCTCGACAAGGCCCCCGACGCCTTCCCCGCCGTCCTGCGCTCTGCCGATATCCCGGTGAAGAAGATCAGCGTGGACGGCACGAAGGCCCTCGGCGTCCAGTACACCGACCTGACCTCGGCACTGGGGCGGCTGCCTCAGCTCCCCGTCCACCTGGTGCCCGACTTGACCCAGAAAACGGGGCAGCCCCAGCCCCTCCCCCAGAAGGGGCCCTGACCCCCGGCTCCGGCCGGTTCCCGCAGGTCAGACGGCACTCGGTACCGCAGTACCGCTATCGGAGCCCCTGGGGGGAGGGGTCGACATCCCGCCCGTTCCGGACCCTGACCGTGGTCTCCAAGCACCCCTTGGAGGCTGCGGCCGGCCGCCCGGCCCACCACGAGAAAGGCACCCCGTTGCTCTTCCCGTCCCGCGAACAGCGCCTCCGCGCCCTGTACGCCGAACTCGACGCCCGCGCCGCCACCTTCGACAAGCTCAAGGTCGAAACGAGCGATCCGGCCTACCAGTACCACCGCGACAAGGTGAACGCCCTCACCGAGGAGATACGGCGCCTGGAAGAGGGCGCCGGCTGCGGCGTCCCCGCCTCGCTCATCCTCGCCGCGCTGATCTTCTTCGCGCTCCTCATCTTCGCCAACGTCCGCTAACCGGAATCACCACTCCTGAAAGGACACCCGTGGACCCCACGACCCGCCAGGCTGTCAACGCGATCACCGAGGCCCTTGAGGAAGGACGCGACGTCGCCGAATTCCTCGCACACGCCCTCGCCCACGTCGCCGCCGCCGAGGGAGGCGTGGACGAAGTGCTGCGCAACCGCCCCGGCTCCTGGGAGGCCACCCACGTGCGCGGCCTCCTGCACGGCACCGTCGGACCCGACGGCGAGGCCCTGATCCACTACCTGGAGACCCGATGACCATGACCGAGAAGCCGCCCATCCGCCCCAAGGGCGCCGGCATCGAGCCCCACGACGAGATGTGCGAGCGCTGCGGCTGGACGTACTCCATGGCGTGCCCCGAGTGCCCGGGGTGCGGCTGCTACACCGGGAAGTGCTCCGGCTGGCGCCACGGCGAGTACGGCGGCCAGGACGACGACGCCGAGCCGTACGACTGCGGGGACGACGAGTGCGAGGGGTGTGACGACTGCTCGCCGTACGGTCTGGCGTACGGGCAGGTGGGCTGGTGACTGGTGGGGGACATCGGGGGAAGATATGTGGTCCACGGTGTTCCGGCGGCCGTACGGTGGGGGAAGGAGAGGAGCCCGATGGACACGATCGAGTACAAGGACGAAGGCGACACGATCGCGGTAACGGTGCGGATGCCGAAGGCCGAGGTTGCCGCCGAGCGCCAGGAGGACGAGCCGGAGAGCACCGCGGCGCAGGCAGTGGCGTTCACGCACTTGGCGAACCTCTTCAGCGAAAACCTCCGGGACTCGCTTTCGCAGGCCGAGGCCGCCGCGGACATGGCACTCACGTATGTGGCCCGCCATGGGGACGACGTGCATTTCGTCGGCAGGTTTGTAGCGCTGTCCAAGATCCGACACATGATGCGTCAGCGCTGGACAACGGCGCCGATCCCCTGGGCCAAGCTGCACTCAGAAGGCGACTGGGACACGCGTCTCCACGAAATGATCGGCCGCCGGATACTGCTTGAAGTCCATGAGGATGGCCTCGTACCGGTCGCCATGGAGGCCACCGCGGAGGGTGACGTTGATGTGACCGCGTCCTCCGACGAGAAGGCGGCCCGGAGTCTGGCGCCGGCGTACGTAGTGACACCGGAGCAGCTCGCGGACGCGCTGCCAGCAAAGTGCACGCTCGGCAGGAAGTCCGCAGCAGACATCCTTGCCGCCCTCTCGGCCGCGGGCACCACTACAGCCACCCACGATGACGTGGTGGAGGCCCTTCGCGCCGAGCGGGAAGGTGACGAGTGATCGTTATCGATGCCAGCGCGGTCGTCGATCTCCTCGTAAGCACCGGAAAGATCAGTACCGTCGTGGCAAAGCGCATCGACGTTGAGGACACCGTTTTCGCGCCGGTCCATTTCGACTACGAGGTCGCCAAGGTCATTCGACGCCTGTTCCTGTCTCAGAAGATCGACAGGGTTCGCGCCGATGCCGCGATGGACGCTCTGCCCCTGCTGCCGATCGCCCGATTCGAGTTGCTGGACCTGCTCCCGAGGGTGTGGAGCCTGCGGGACAACGCCTTCACCGGCGATGCCCTGTACCTGGCCCTCGCGGAGAAGTTCGGCTGCCCCCTGGTGACCACAGACTCCAAGCTCAGCAACACCCCCGGACACCACGCCGTCATCGAGTACCTGACGGCCTGACCTCCGTGGAGGCCCCCGCCCCGGCCCCGAGCCGGCCCGCGGGGGCTTCGTCGTCTTCGGGGGTCAGATCGTCTGCTCGATGTGCTCGAAGATGTCGGCGTCGGTCTCCTGCTGCCACTCCGGCAGGGCGTCCCAGTCGGCGACGTAGCCGGGCTTCGGGTCCGGGATGTGCTTGTGGATCTGCGCGATCCAGCACAGGGCGACGAACCGGCCCTTCTGCTCCCGGCTCAGCTTCGACGTGTGGCCGCCGCTGACCGTGATGAAGTCGCGCACCTGCCCGTACACGGCCGCAGCGGACTGCCGTTCCCAGTCCGGGGTGTCGTCCCAGGGCGTGATGTAACCCGGCTTCGGTTCGCCGGGGAAGTGCTTCTTCACCCCGGTGATCCACGCCTCGCGGAAGATCCGGCCGTCGTCGTTCATCCCGTCCCCCTGTGTCATCAGACCGTCGCTCCGATCTTCTGCGAGAACCTGCGCAGCCCCGGCATCTCCGGGTTCATCATCAACAGCTCCGAAGCGATGGCCCGCACCTTGGGCCGGGTCGCTTCCTCCGGCGCGTACGACGCCAGGGCCCGCAGCGCGTGGAAGGTCTTCGTGGGCTCGTCCAGCGCCTGCCAGACCCGGGCGACGTCCATGCACATCCGCCCGCGCCGCTCGGCCGTCGGCAGCCGTCGGGGATCGAGCTTCTCCGCGTAGGTCAGCGCCTGGTCATCCTCGCCGAGGGCGTGGTGCACGCTAATCCGGAACCCCCGCGTCTGGGCCTCTCCGAACTCGCCCGGGATGTAGAGCCGCTGTGCTGCCGTCTCCCGACGCTTCGCCGTCTCCTCGGCCTCTCCGATCAGATCCATCGCCTGACCCCGCCAACCGGCCTGCGCCGCACTGTACGAGGCCGTCAGCATCAGCGTCCCCCGCATCGCGAGTTCGTCCGGGTGCTGGCCCAACCGCCCGGCGGCTTC
>NZ_JZWV01000119.1 GCF_000966975.1 Streptomyces katrae
CCCAACCGCCCGGCGGCTTCCTGAAGATGGTCGATCGCCGCCTGATACTCACCGCTGCGGCGCAGGGAGACGCCCATGGAGTGCGCCGCCTCACCCATCACCACCGGGTTACCCGTCAGCTCCGCCTGTGCCCGCGCCCGCTCGGCCGCCACCCACGCCATGCCCTGATAGTTCTTGATCGCGAGCTGGGCGAGAAGCACGTACGCGCGGGCCGCGATGTCGTGGGCCTGTGAAGCGAGCGATCCGGAGATCAGCGACGGCAGCGTGCGGCCCAACTTGCTGTATTCCGCCGCCTGGAAGACCCTCCGGGCTTCGACGAGCGCGGAGAAGAGAGCGTCACGCGATGCCGGCCGCGCCTCGGGAAGGTGGAACAAGGAACGTTCCACCAGCTCCTTCGGGTCGACGGCTGAGGCGGAGGCGGTGCCGGGCAGCGCGGCAGCGATGCCGACCCCCAGCCCGAGCGTGAGCACTTTTCGGCGGTGCACGTCAACCCCTTCGAGTCCGACATCAGCAGCGGTCAGACCCAGGACACCACACAAAGCAGCCAGCGTGTCCTCGTCCGGCTGGATCTTCCCGGTTTCGACCCGCGACAGCCATGAACCGGAGTATCCGACGGCCTTGCCCACCTTCTCCTGCGACAGCCTCTTCGCGTTCCGAGCCTGCCGCAGCACATCCCCCAGCGAATCGCCCATGCACAGAGTGTGCCGATCCATGCACAGACTTTGCAGACCCTCCGTCAGACATAGTCCGAACGAGTCCGGCCGCGTTGACTGTTCATCGCACCCCGGAGCAATCCACCGGCTCCGGCAGTGCTCCCCCAGCAGCGGGCCGCAGGGTTCATCCTCGCGCCGCCCTGTGGTCCGCTGCGTCCCCCGTCGGAGAGGAGCAAGGCCATGAGCACCCCCTCCCTGCCGCCCCGGAAGCCCGGAGCCAGCGGACGGACCCTCGCGATACAGGATCCGAGCCCCGGGGCACCGAGCCGAGCCCTCCGGCTGCGAGCGGCCGGCGGCTGGGAGAAGTTCATGCGCCGCGCCGACATGGAACGGGGTGACGGTGTCCCGCCCCGGCCGTGAACGGCAGCGCCAAGCGGTGCCCGGCTGGGTCACCGAGGGGACCGCGATCAGGGATCCGCTGGAGCGCAAGAACGGGATCGTCCAGTTCATCGGCGAGTGGGTCGACCCCGCCACCCGGATCACCATCACCAACGCGATCTTCGCCCGGCCCCCCGGCGGCGGCAAGGAGTGGATCGTGAAGGACCCCTCCAGCCTCGAACGGGGCTGAACCCCACAGACTTCCCGCCCCGCACTCCTACGGCCCGGGGCGGGCACAGCTTCCTGCCGGACCACCGGCGGGGAGAACCCAGTGAAGAAGAGGAGTACGTGATGAACGAGAACGCTCCCACGCCCAGCGGTGACGGCCTGCTCGTCGCCCGCCAGTCCATCGCCGCCGCCCGCACCCGCGCGCAGCAGGAGTCCGACGGCGGCTCGACCGGCGTCTCCGACTCCAACGACTGAACGGAGCCGAACCCGTGACCACCTTCACTGAGGTGGTCGAGTGCCTCGGCGGGGACTTCCCCGCCGGGGCTTTCGGCCGCCAGCACCGCGTATGGAACAACGTCGCCGACTTCTCCGGCCTGCTGTCCTGGGACGACGTCAACGAGATCGTGGCCCGAGGCCGGCTGGAGCCCCCGCGACTGCGCCTGCACCGCGACGGCGAGCAGATCCCCTGGCAGACCTATGCCACCCCCGTCACCACCCGCCGCAGCACCGTGTGGCAGCGCATCCAGCCCTCCCGGCTGCACCAGCAGCTCAAGGACGGCGCCTCGCTCGTCCTGGACGCCGTGGACGAGCTGCACGCGCCCGTCGAAGCCCTGGCCCGCGACCTGGAATCCGTGTTCCGCTCGCACATCCAGGTCAACATGTACGCCTCGTGGACCGGCCGGGAAGGCTTCGGCACCCACTGGGACGACCACGACGTGGTGGTGGTCCAGCTCGAAGGCGCCAAGCGCTGGCGCATCTACGGGCCCACCCGGATCAACCCGCTGTACCGCGACCTGGAAGCACCCCAGCCGCCCGAGGGCGAGCCGCTGGCGGAGATCATGCTGCGCGCCGGGGACATGCTCTACCTCCCGCGCGGCTGGTGGCACGCCGTGGCCGCCACCGAAGGCCGCTCCCTGCACCTGACCTGCGGGCTCCAGACCACGACCGGCGCCGACCTGATCGGCTGGCTCTCCGAGCGCCTGCGGGGCTCCGAGACCGTCCGGGCGCACCTGCCCGCCTTCGGCACCGTCGCCGACCACGCTGCCTACCTCGAAACCCTCCGCAAGGAGATCAGCGAGGCCCTGCACGACGGCGTGATCACCGAGTACCTCGACCACCGCGACGCGACCGAGCCCGGCCGCCCGACCCCGTTCCTGCCGTACCTGGACGCCGTCCCCGCCGAGCCCGACCTGAGGGTGCGGCTGACCACCGCGCGGGCCCGGACCACGACGAACGCCGAGGGCCAGGTGGTGCTCATGGCCGGCGGTCAACAGTGGACCTTCGCACCGGCCGCCGTCCCCGTCCTCGCCCCGCTGGTTGCCGGGGAGAGCCCCACCCTGGGCTTCCTCGCCGAGGACGCCGGGCTCACCGTCGAACAGGTCGCATCCCTCGTGGCCGAGCTGGTGTCCGCCGACGTCGCCACGGTGATCAGCCGGTGACCACCGAACTCGCCCTCGGCACCTACCACTGCCGGGACATCCCCCGGGCGGCAGCCCACGCCGTCGCCCGGGGGGCCCACTGGATCGACACCGCCCCCAACTACCGCGCCGGCCGTGCCCACACCCAGCTCGCCGCCGTCCTCACCCAGCACCCGCAGGTGAAGGTGTCGACGAAGACCGGGTTCTTCGGGAAGGACGAAGCCACCGCGGCCGTAGCGGAAGGCATCCTCACCTGGCACCAGGCCGCCGCCGGCCACAGCCTCACCCCCGAATTCCTCCGCTGGCAGACCAGCCGCTCCCTCGACCTCCTCGGCCGCGCCGACCTCGTGTTCGTCCACAACCCCGAGCACGCCCGCCTCGACCGCAAGGAACTCCACCAGCGGCTGCGCGAGGCGTTCATCGTGCTGGAGGACTTCGCCCACACCGGGCGGATCGGTGGGTACGGAGTCGCCACGTGGTCCGGACTGGACACCGCCGAGTTCAGCGTGACCGAACTCCTCGCTCTCGCCCGGGAAGCCGCCGGAGGACACCACCACCTCCACGCCGTGCAGCTCCCGGTGTCCCTCGTGATGGCGCGGCCGATCAGTCTCGCCCTCGACGGCCGCGGCCCCCTCGTCCAGGCCCGAGCCGCCGGATTGGACGTCTTCGCCTCCTCGCCCCTTCACGGCGGACAGCTCCCCGGTATGGTCACGGCCGAACTCGCCGAGGTGATCGAGCCCGGCCTCACCCCTACCCAGGCAGCGCTCCGCATCGTGGCGTCCACCCCAGGGGTGACACGGGTTCTCCTCGGCACGAGTAACCCGGCACACTGGGACGCCGCCCAGCAGACCCTCGCTCTGGATCCGCTGCCGCCCTCGACCCTGCGGAAGGTGCTCGATGTTCTCGGAACCTGACGAACCCACCGCGGGAAGGATGCGGACGGCCAGGACCACCGCCTGCACCGCGCTCGGCGTCCAGGACCGCGCCACGGATCCGGTCTGGGGCTACGAAGGCCGCACCCTCTCCGGCCGCGTCACCGGCCCCGACGGCGGGGACGGCTGGCTCCGGCTGGTCAGCGCCACCGAGGACCGCGCGACCGGCAAGCTCTGGGAGGGCCCCCAGAGCGCCCACAAGGCCCTCCCCGCCGCAGTACCCCGCCCCGCTCTCCACCGCGTCCACGACTGGGCCGCCGACGGTTTCGGCTACCGCGCCGAGCTGTACGAGCACACCCCCCTCGCCACCGTCTCCCGCAGCCCCGTCCTGGCGGACGACGTGGACCTCCCCGAGAGCTGGTGGAAGGAACTGCCGCTCGCCCTAGACGCCCTGGCCACCGCCGCCACCTTCCGCGAGGCCGTACGCGAGGAGTACATCCGCCGGGCCGTCCCGCAGTACACCGGCCACACCGTCGGCGAGATCCAGTGGTCCACCGCGCACGGTGACTTCCACTGGGCAAACCTCGCCGGCCCCGAACTGCTGATCCTGGACTGGGAAGGATGGGGGACGGCCCCCTACGGCTTCGACGCCGCCCTCTTGTATCTCTATGCCCTCCAGGCCCCGGACACCGCAACCCGCGTCCGCCAGGCCCTCGCGCACATCCTCGACGACCCCGCCGTCCGCGTCGCCGAACTCACCGTCTGCGCCCAGGTACTCCAGGCCGCTGACCGGACCCCCTTCTACGCCGCCCTCGCCGACCCGGTACGCCGCCACCTGGGGCAGGTAACCCGATGACGCACCCTGAGCCAACTCTGTGGCTGACGACCAAGACGTGCGGCCTCGGCCCCTACCGCGCCGACCTGGTCGAAACCTATTGGCAGTGGGAGCAGGACCCGACGCTCATTGTCGGCTACGGCCGCCAGACACCCGAGTCCCTCGAAGCCCGCATCGAAGGCATGACCCACCAGCTCCGGGGCTCGAACATCCGCTTCACCGTCTACGACCTGACCGGCGCCGAGCCCGTCCCCGTCGGTGTCACCACCCTGCTCCCCGACGACGCCGTGCGCACCGCGGAGTTCGTCATCATGCTCAGCAAGGACGCCCGCGGCCGGGGAATCGGGACCGAAGCCACCCGCCTCACCCTCGACTACGGGTTCCACGTCGCCAACCTGCGCATGGTCTGGCTGAAGGTGCTGGCCCCCAACGCGGGCGGCATCAAGGCGTACGAGCGCGCCGGGTTCCAGCGGGCCGGGGTGCTGCGCGAGGCCGGCTACTGGCTGGGCAACGTGTGCGACGAGGTACTGATGGACGCCCTCGCCCGCGACTTCACCGGGCCGTCCGCCGTGAAGACGATGTTCGAGCCTCCGAGCGCCTGACCGCGCACAGCAGAGCGCCCCCTCTCCCGCACGGATGGGACAGGGGGCGCCGTCTTATGGGGCGGTCACCGACGCTCCCACCACCAATCCGCGTAATAGCACTCGGCCTCGGGCAGCTCCTTCTCCAGGGACACCGGCGGCTTGCGGTTCCACGGCGCCGTCAGACCCCGCTCCTGTCTCTCGGCGACCGAGAGCAGGGCCGCCCGGTGGTTGATGGCCTCCTGCATCCGAGAGGCGATCAGCTTCTCCCGCTGGCGTTCCTGCTTCCGCGCCCACTCGTTCCCCGGCGACTGCTCCGCGTCCCCCTCGGCCCGAAGCTGGTCGCGCATGTCCTCCAGACGCAGCTCGTAGAGCGCCTGGCCCAGCCGGTGCTCGTAATCCCGCAGCGGCCACTCGTCGACCCACTCAACCGGCGTCCCGGACATGTCGAACACCACCACCGGCGCGTCCATCCACGCTGGCGGCTGAGGGGTGTACGGCTCCCTGGGCGTCACCGGCGGTTCCT
The DNA here is from genome assembly GCF_000966975.1 of Streptomyces katrae. GTDB lineage: Bacteria > Actinomycetota > Actinomycetes > Streptomycetales > Streptomycetaceae > Streptomyces > Streptomyces katrae. Next base: position 5,492 of record NZ_JZWV01000119.1, read on the forward strand.
CGGCCAGCACCGCCTCGCAGTACTCGCGCCGCGGGCTCCTCCCGGCCTCCGGTACCCGCGTCGACTCGTGCCGCCCCGGGAGCTCCACCGGAGCCTCACGGCGCTTTCGGCGGCGTCCCACGGGTCAGTCCACGATGTCCGGCAGGCTACCGGACCACGCCGGGGGCGGCGAGGATGCCTTGCGCACCACGTGGAAGGCGGCCGGCCCCGGGGTCTCGAACCAGCGTGGCGGCGGCCCGGTCGGGATCTGCGGCCGGGAGAAGTCGACCACCCGCGGCAACTCCTTCACCGCCTCCTCGCGCCGCAGCAGCTCGGCGTACGTGGCACGCGCCTCCGGCGTGGTCATGTCCACGGAGGGCTCCGGTCGGCGCAGGAACCTGGGCAGTCTCACGATTCAGCCTCCTTCGAGGCCCCACTGGTTCCAGTGGGGTCGGGAACGTGTCCCAGTGGGGTGGGTCGAAATGCAGTGGGGGACGGACGGCCACCCACGTCAGAAGGAACCGAACGGGTAACTCGCCGGCTCCTCCGCTCCAGGTCACGGGCCCGCTCCAGTGGGGTGCGGGGAGAACGGCCAGTGGGGTGTTCACTCGTCCGCATCTGCGGCCTCCCACTCAAGGCAGCCGGCCAGAGCAGCGAACGGCCCGTCCTCGATCTCTGCCGCCCGCCAGGGCCTGCGCCGGCCGTTGCGGCTGATCTCCACTGCCGTCCACTCCGTCATGTGCTCGACGTCCCGGCTGAGGCTCACCGAGGGCAGGCCCACCTCCTCCAGGATCGGTTCGTCCTCACCCAGGCACAGATCGACGATCGCGGCCCGGATGAAGTGGTGGCTGTTGTGCTCGTGCCCGATGCGCCTCACCCGGAGGACGACCGGGCCAGGCCGGATTGCCCACCAGCACACCTCGGACGCCCAGTAGCAGCCCGGCGGCGGCGTCGGGTAGGTCGCCACCCCCGGCAGCGCCCGGTAGGCCGCGTTCGAGGGCGGAGGGTCGAAGGTCCGTCTCACGTACGACGGCGCCCACTTAGCCGGCGGCGTCCTTCCCGTGATCGCGGAAATCTGCTCAGGAGTCATCAGATGACGTCCCAGGCCGCGGCGGGCCGCCCCTTCAGATCGTCCACGGTTACGCCATAGCGCTGGAGGACCCGGAGGTGGGCTTCGCGCCGCAGCCGGTCAGCGGCTCCCTGACCGATCCCCAGCACGACGTCCATTGCGTGATTCCGCTCGACCTGAGCGCGCCGGATGTCGATGCACTCCTGCGACCCTGCCGGAAGGTTCGGGTTCCGATACGTAAGTTGCGCGGCCATGGCCTCTTCCTCGGCCCGGTGCTGCTGCTCGGTCAGCTCACTCACCTTACGGGACCAGAAGTCGTTCATTGTGTTTCTCCAGTTCAGAAAGGACCCCACTCGCACCCCACTATCGTGCGACGCCATTAATGCAAAGCGGTAGTCGCGCGGGAAAATGGGGGGAGAAGGCAACCCCTGGAGGTCGTTGTGGAATACCGAGAGAGCCGCGCACGCGTACCGCTGGAAGACGCCAAGCGCCAGGCGCAGAAGTCCGTGCACCGCGTGGATGGCGGAGTCCAGGTCAATCCGATCACCATGGACTACCGTCAGCTCACCGAGGAGGAGGGCGCCCGCCCTGGCGTCTTCACCAGCGAATCCGTAATCCACCCCGCTGTGCAGGGGCACGATGGGGCGAGGCCCACCGGATCGTACTCGACGAGCGTCTACAACGAGGGCGGCGGGAAGATGACGAACAACCACACCCGGCGCATGGTAATGGATCACGACAGATCTATTGAGAGCGCCCTTCGCCAGGCCGACGGAACCGACTCCCTCTATTACCGATCCGGCCGGGCGAAGCTCTCCGTGGCGATGGCCCCCGCCGAGTTCCGGTCCGGCGCCGGCGACGCATACGAAGAGGGCCACCAGCGGCACGGCTGATAAGCGAAAGCCCCCGGAGTTGTCTCCTCCGAGGGCCAAGGTTCGCAGGAACCCGACAACAACTATAGGGCCGAATTTTTCGGGGGAAATAAGCTTCACCCGTCTGCCACTTCCTATACGCACACCAGCATCACCGCGGGCACGCTGGAGCCATGGACCCCCGCGTAGTCATCCACCGCCCCGACGAGGAGGGCGGCCGGCGTGTGCACATCGACGGCACGATCCTCGGCCTGGCGAAGAGTGAACGCGATCTCCGCGAGTTCCTGCGACGGGTGGAGCTGCCCGGCTGGGAGGACGTGGACCTCAACGACACCAGCTTGTTCAAGTGGGAGGGGCCAGGGCCGGAGAGCTGGGAGTCCTGACATGTTCCCCGGCCCGGGGAAGCATCCCTGCCGAGCCGCCCAACCAGGCTCTTGCGCGAATCCAAGGAGAACAGCACCACCGTGACCGAGAAGCGTGCAACACCCGGCACCGGCAGAGGCTTCAAGGAGAAGGCCGTCATCCACCTGGACTGGATCTATTCCAGCGGGCCCAAGGACGCCGACGGTTCGGGTACCCCCTGCGGCGGCTGCCACAAGGTCCCCAGCGCAGGGCAGGCCATCAGCAAGGTGCGCGGCAGATGGTGGCACGTGGACTGCGCCGTCGCAGAGCTGGACCAGATTTCGGCAGCGGCGGCCTGGATTACGCTGGGTGAACTCCTCGCGGCTCGCCCATCGTCTTTCACTACTGTCGAGACGCGCACCATCGTGAAGAACCTGCTGGCACTGGCGAAGCAGCCCGCGTCGCCCCAAGGCGGGAAGCAGTGGAAGCGGAGGCCGTCGGGATCGAGGCCGAATTGGCCCGCTTCGTAAAGGGCGACGGCCAAGGGTTTGGTGGGCTCCGGTAGAAATTCGGCGGCAAGGTCCGAAGGACTGCTCACTACTTCACGGAGCCGCGGTAGAGGTTGCTCCCCGTCACACGCACCTCGTAGCCCTCCGCCTCGAACACGTCCTTCAACGGCTGCACGTGCTCGTCGTGCACTTCCCACGCCTTCCGCTCCGGATCCCAGCGCCGGTCGTACTCGGGGACCGTTGCGCAGATCGCCCCCAGCGCGTCATAGGGGGAGAACACCTTCGCGCGCTTTCTGTAGCCGTCGACACCGGCGATGGCCCGCTCGATCCGTACGATTCTTCTTCTGCTCATGTTCACCAGAATAGGAACCAGGCGAGGGGACAGCTTCTCGCCGAACCGGCGCACCTCATCACGCACCCTTAGAGGTGAATTTTCGGGGGCCGATAAAGAGGCCGAAGGCCGACTGCTCTATGGATACAGGCACAGTCAGCACCGCGTTCCCGCCATGCCGGAGCCCTCTTCCCTTCCCCTTCCCTGCCGGAGCCCAGCGCCTGCACCCTTACAGGTGCGATTTCCGGCGCGGAAGAAGAGGTCCGAAGGACCGATAGCAGTATGAGTACGCCTACACGCGCCGCGGTCCCTACCCAGCCATTGCCCCTTCCCTGCTGGAGCCACCGCCCTATCCCCAGCACCGCTCTATTCCCCGCTGAGCCCCAGCACCGCCCTATTCCCCTCTAGAGCCCCAGCACCGCGCTATTCCCCGCTAGAGCTAGGGCGGGCGGGCGCGAAAAATCAGAAGCCGGCGGGCAGTGGCACTCTTCACAGCGCAGCTCTCTTGACTGCTGGTGATTTTCTTCCAGCTAAATCACAATCCGGTGCCTGTACCGTAATCCGGTATACGCGCCGGAATCCGGCGCCAGCACCGGAGGGCTGAAGCGTGGCGGATTTCTGGCAGAGTCTCGGCGGCGGCATCCAGGGCGAGGAAGGTACCGATGACGACGAGGGGCTTACCGACCCCGCGGAATTTTTGAAAATCGGCGAGGGCCGAGAACAGGAACGTACGGAAACGGAAAGTGTGCAGGAACTTCCCACCCAGGGCATCCCGCTGCGGGAACTACGGAAACGTCTCCGACTGACGCAGGCCGAAGCGGACGAGCGTGCCGGCCACGGGAAGGGCTGGGCGGAAAGAATCGAGCGCCAGGAACTCGGGAAGCTCGGTACCGGGACTCTGGCCGCCTACCTCGCGGCGCTGGGCTACCGCCTGGAGCTGGTGGCCGTACGAGAAGGTGAGCGTTTCCGGATCGGGTAGCACGAAGCCCCCGCCGAAAAAACAACGGGGGCTCTGCGTATCTCCTCAGTCGGTGTCGGTGCGCTGGGCGGGGATGCTGGGGACGCTGGCCATCGCGTTGCCCTCCCACTCGTCGCGGGGGCGGATATAGCCGTCGGCCACCTTCGAGTTCGGCGACCATCGGCCCTGCTTGCGGATGGCCGCGCCCGAGGCACCGTTCTCGTCGGCGATGGTGGCACCGCTGGCCCTCAGGCCATGCGCGGTGAGCTTGACGCCGTTGTCGTCGTACAGGACGCCGGCCGCGTCGGCGAGGGCCTGGATGATGTCGTTGACGGACTCGGCGCTCAGCTCGTCGCCGATGTTCCCCCAGCGGTCGATGCGGCGCAGGATCTTGCCGGTGGTGATGCCGGCCGCGGCGAGGGCGTCGCGGTATTCGGTGTAGGCGGTGACGGGGTCAAGAACGTCGTCCCGGCGGGGCATGACGACCCATTCGCCCTCGGCGCCCTGGTCGGTCTTGCTGCTGGCGAAGTAGAGCCGCACCCCCTTGCGCGGCACCACCACGGCGTCAGGCAGTACGCGATCCGAGAACTCGGAGCGGCGGGTCATGGCCCAGATGGACCAGATGACGATCAGGCGGTCCCGAAGGCCCGTCAGGGTCTCCCTGGCGCTTCTTGTGGGCCTTGATCAGAAGCCGGGCGGGCCGGGGGTCGGGGTGCTGCTCGACCGGGATCCGGCTCCAGGTGTGTGCGGCGAGGATCGCGGCGACCGCCTGTCCGAGGGCGGAGGCTCCGTACGGTTCGCCGGTCTTCTCGCTCGGGGTGTCGATGGTGACCCGGATCCACTCGGTGAGCGTCTCGGTGGTCATCGGCACCACGGATCGGCGCCCCGCGCACCAGCCGGCCGCCCGCCGAAGCCAGAAGTCGTATTTCCGGTAGGTTTCAGGCGGGATCGCCGCCTTGAGCGCTTCGAGCGTTTCCTGACTCAGTTCATAATCTGCGGCGGTGTGGACCGTAAGGCCCGGATTCCGAGCTTCCCCCTGGAGGTCACCCTGAGCGACGGGGAGTAGCTCCGCGTCGATAGTCTCAAGCTCGTTCATTTGTCCCCTTTGTCGATCCCGGTAAGCACGGTTACCAGGACTGAGCCATACCTTAGTGAGCGTCAGTTGATCTCGGCAGCCCCTTTCCGGATCTTGGACGGCCGGGAGCCCGACTCACACAACTTCGTGATGGATTTTCCTGAACACACCTTTTGGACTTCACACTCGATCCGCCGGCCGGAGCCGAGTAGTTCAATCTGAAACAAAACCTCGAGTTTTTGTTTTCGCACCCAACGGGCCGGCTGCGGCTCCAAGAACGTCCCGACCGCGGGTTCGCCGGCCGCTCTCTCACACCCCACGCACGCGAACCGCGCCGAACGCAGTGTCGTGCGGCTGCGTCCCCGCCGGCGCGGCTACCGGATTTCGATCCGGCCGTGATGTCGTGGTGGTGGGAGCGGTCAACGGCTGACCTCCGTACGCGTATCCGCCAAAGGGAGCGAGCGCCTCACCATTCGCCCCTGCCGCTCCCACCTTCAGGGCCAGGACCGGGCGGCGGTACCAACCGCCCGGCCCCCCGCCCACTCAGCCCCGGGGCGGCACCACCTGCCCCAGCGTCGCCCCGACCCCGGCCAGGGCTCCCGCGACCGACGCGGCCAACCCCCAACCGCTCCGCCGCCGCCGTGGCACCGGCTCCCAGACCACGGGCCCCCAGCCCAGGCTCTCCCGCAGCTCCCGCGCTTCCTCGCGCAGGGCCAGAACCTCCGCCGCCCTCATGACGGCCGCGACCTCGGCCACGATGCGCTCCGCCTCGGCGACGGCCAGGGCGGCGACCTCCGCGCCCCACTCCTCGACGTCCACGCGCAGCTCCTCCAACTCGGCGCGCAGCTCTGTGTAGACATCCACCGGCTCCGGCTCGGGCCGCTCGTAGTCCACCCAGGCCAGGCGGGGATCAACGGGCGCCGGACGCTCGTAGTCCATCCACGCGATGCGCGGGTCAACGACTCGCTTCGGCACCACCAGGGCAACCGGCTCACCGCAGATCACCAGGGCGGGAACCTCCGGCACCACGTACGTCTCCAGCGCCTCGCACATGGGCGCCTGCGGCTCCTCCAGGGCGACGGCCCGGCGGGGTGCCGAGAGCTGCACGAGCGCCCCGCACACCACGTACTGCTCCGCCACCAGCTCTCGCGGCTCCAGGTGCTCAAGGTGCCCCGGCTCCGCACCGTCCATGAGCACGATGGTCTTGCCGATCTTCGCGCTGACGACGCGCCCGGCGCGGCCCTCGTGAAGAACCCGTTCCCCGATCTCCCAGAAGCCCCGCCCGGCCGACGGCAGCACCGCCACCCGCTTCTCCTCCACGGACGCGGGGGCGGACTCACCCGCAGCGAGCCGCCACGCCGCCCGCCGCTGCTCCCGGGTGAGCGGGCCCTGAACGGCCGCCTGAGGTTCCGTCTCGACGTCGACGAACTCGGGGTCGGCGGTGGCCTCGATCGGCTTCCAGTCGGGCCCCACGTGCTTCTCCAACAGCTCCGCCATGGTCGGCCCCTCGTAGGGAGGCTGGGCCGCGATCTCCGCCCGCAGCCGCTCCGTCAGGGACGGCTCGGCCGCCACCGGCGCCGGGTGCTTCTTGCGCCCGTGGGCGCGCATGGCCAGGACCGCTTCGGCATCGCAGATCACCGACTTGATGACCTTGCCCTTGCACGTCTCGTGCAGGCAGCGCACGGAGGTGGTCCAGCCGTTGTCACCCTTGGGGCTCTCCCCGTGGTGGCGGTGCTTGTCCCCGAGGTCGTTGCTCGTCGTACGGAACCGGCCCTCGGTGATCTCCCAGTCGTACGCCATCCGCTCGAAGTTGTGCCCGTACCCGTCATCGCTGGCACCCGCGTACGTGACGCTCTCGCCCTCGGTGAGCTGGGCGCCCGGGGTGGCCGCCGCCTGCTCCATCCGCTCCCGGGCCTGCGCCCTGCTCCATGCCACGGCGTCCCGTCCGCACGGCCAAGCGTGGTTGCAGGGGTTGGGGAAGGAACCGCATCCCTCACGCGGAGCACGCTCGGTCTCGTACGACCACTCGGGGGCGGATTCCTCCGTGTCGGCGTGCGCAGAATCCTGGGCGCCTCCAGCCGGCGAGTCCTCGACCGGAATTTCTTCCGTGTCGGCACCGTGCACCGCCGGGTACAGCTCGGCCAGGTAGCGGCGGAGCATCTCCCGCCACGGCACTCCGAGGAGCTGTCCCCAGACCGCGAGGGAGACGAGCGGGGAGAAGATGTCTCCGAGCTGCTGGCACTGCGAGGACCGCGACCCCGTCACCGGGAAGTCGGCGGGCAGCCCGACCAGGAGGCACACTTCCTCGATCGTGAACCGGCGTCCGGTGGCCGCGTTGTACCAGCCCCTGATCTTCGAGGTGATGCCGTTGATCGGCTTCGGCTCGGGGTGGCGGCTGGTGCGCCCGTCCATGCGGAAGACGTTGCCCCCGCTGGTCTTCCGGTCCCCGCGCGTGTTGATCTCCGCGTCCGGCTCCCAGCCGATCGCCTCATGGGCCAGCGTGGTGATCTCCGGCGCCACCGGCAGGCCCGGACGCCGGTACCAGTGCGCGGCCAGGACCGAACGCCTGCGGTTGCTCGGGGAACCGTAGTCCGCAGCGTCCACGGTGTCCCACTCGGCCATCTCGCACCCGGCCGTCACCAGCTCAAGCCAGATGTCCTCCTTGACCTGCTCGGGGAGGGCGGCGGCCTGCTCGATGACGATCCGGGTGAGCGGGGCACCGATGTACCGCAGGCCGAGAACCCAGATCACCGGGGCCAGCATCAGCCCCGCCGTTTTCGCCGTCATGCCCTCGACGAGCGCCCACATGTCCGCCACCGTGTGATCGGTCCGCGAACCGTACGAGGAGAAGCACCCCTCCTCCCAGGTGCACTCCTCGCCGTCCTCCTCGTGGGTGCAGTACTCCGTCCCGTCCTTCTCGTAGTTGCCGTACATGAAGCCGACCTGGTTGATGGCCTCGATCAGGATGTCCAGGTTCTCTGCGGCGCGACCGGCACCCGTGCCCGCGATCGTGAAGTCCGGGCACGGCATCGTGAACATGGCGTCTACGGTCCACCGCAGCGCGGGGTGTTCGGGGTTCAGCGTCTTCACGTCCGCCCGCAGCACGGTGCAGCCCGCAGCCTGCGAGGTCGCCACCGCGTCCCCGGACAGGTCGACACAGATCATGTCCGTGTCGGACACCAGCCGCTTCCCCTTGCAGCCACCGCCGCACCCCGAGCACAGGTTCAGCCCCCGGGGCTTCTCCGCCGGGTACAGCCACCGCACCGGCCACGGCGCGGCCAGCGTCTCCCGCTGCTCCTCCGTCAGGGACTCCAGAAGGGTCACCAGCTCCTCGCCGTCGACCGCCATCAGGTCGGCGTGGGTCACCGGCTTCGGCTGCTCTTGGCGCAGCAGCGGCATGACCGAGGAGTCCCGGACATAGATCGTCTGGTCGGCCTCCCCCTTCGTGGGAAAGCTGACGTGGCCGCCCCCCACGGTGCCGCGCTCCGCAGCTCGCTTGGCAAGCCCAGACGGCTCCGGCTGCTCCTGCTGCTCGCCGTCGACCGGGCCGCGAGCCACCGCGTCCGCGAGGATCGCACGCTTGAGCGCGGGCAGGTTCGGGAACATGTCCCCACCGGTCCGGCACCGGTTGTTCTTGTCCTCGCCCTCGAAGATCAGCCGCGCCCCGTCCGCGTGCTCGTGCTGGGCGGAGAACAGACCGGCGAGCTTGCGCACGACGTACCGGTGCCCCAGCAGTTCGGCGACGCACGGGAACGTCTTCCTGTCGCTGAACACGATGTCGCCGACCTTGACCGCCGTCGTCTTCTTCGGCGCCATGCTGCCCCGCCCCACCGTGTTCTCCCCCTGCTGCTTCTTCGACTTCTTGGGGCCGTACTGGGCCATCTCCGCCGCGTACGGCTCGGGGTTGTCCCGCAGGCCCGTTTCGAGGCGGCGGAACGCCTCACCGGCCGTCTTGCCCACCTGGAGGGCGTGGCCGTACCAGCGGATGACGTACTGGTGCCGCTCCCACTTCGCGGTGAACTCGGTCCCGTCGATTTCGTAGGTCCACGGACGGAGTTCCGGCCGGTCCACGTCGAACTCCGGCTGGCGGCGGTGGTTGCCTGCACGGCCACGAGCGTCTTCCTCGCGCCGGAAAGAGCCGATGTCCATGAGCCAGCCGCACGAGCATGAGGGGATGAAGTGCCCTTCCACCTCGGTCACCGTGGTCTCGTGCTCCGGCTGCTCCTGCACGTCTTCCCCCAAAGCGATCTGAGCGGCGCACTCGTGGCGCACGGTTTCGGTCGGGCCGGAGAGACGCTCACGGCCCTGCGCAACGGCGTCCGCGTCGACAACCGGGCCGCCCATGTCGGCGAGGATCACGGACACCGTGTCGCGGACGCATGTGCAGTCGAATTCGCCGCAGTGGTTACACGCGACGTCGTGAATGACCTCTCCGGCCCATGCCTTGACGACGTCCGCCGGAGTCTTGTCGGTCTTGGGCGCCTTACGCGGCTTGAGCTTGAGCTGACCCTTTCCGAACGACTTCCATTCGGGCTTGCCCTTGTCGCGCTTGGCCACGTTCTTGGCCATTTCCGTGCGCGTCTTCTCGTGCTTAGCCATCATTTCCGGAGACGTGCAGTCGTCCGGCAGACGGAAAAGGGAGTACGACAACCCGCCATCTTCGGACGTGAAAGCCTCGCGCGTGTCCGTCGACTCGTACGGCGTCCGGCGCGGTTCGTACTTGGACTCGACCGGTTCCGGCAGACCGTTCCGCTGCGCAGCAGTCTTCTCCGGCACGGCAGGGGCCACGACCGGCTCGACATGGGGTTCTTCCGGAGCGGGCGCGAGAACGGGTTCCGGAGCGGGACGACCCTCAAGGGCTGCGCGTCCGGCCGCAGTCACCCGGACCACGCTCGCCCGGGGGGCACGCTCCAGAATTCCCTCTCGAATCAGTCTTTCCACGGAATCCCTACGGACTCCGCCGCGCCGCTCACCCTTGATACCGGTAAGCCGCACGTCCACTTCACGGCTGTAGTGGTGCACGACATCCGGCGCCCACGTCTCGTACGAGACACGCAGCAATCCCCACGCGGCGCGTTGCACAATGGCACGCTGCGCCGGGGTCAGGGCATATGGTGCCCTTGTGTCCGTGGCCATTCTTGAAAAACCCCTACGAATTGATCTCGGCGTATGCCCGGTGCTAACGGGCGGGCCCTTTTGGGCAGGGGTCCAGTCTATCGAAAAGGGGCCAGCATAGGGGGTTCGGGGAGAAAAAGAAAGGCGAGGAATATCACGCCAGAATATGAGAATTCAATTGCGCGAAAGGCGATGTCCTGGTTGCCCAATTAGGCGCATTGCGTGGGGAATTGAGGGGATACCCCCACCATTAAACCGAATTGCCCGAATTCGCCCCCGCCTGCCCCCTCGCACGCAGAAGCCCCTATTCGCGGGAGGTAGTGGCCGGCCAGAAAGGCAGTGGCCTCCGAGAAGGCTATCAGGCGGTGTGCTAAGTTCTTGGACGAGAAACCGATTGATCTCGGCTCTCACCAGCGCCGCGTACCGGGTGCTACCTCTCCGGAGGCCGGGCGGCGCTTCTTCATGCCCGCGGCGCCGGCGCTCTCACCCGTACGGCCGATGACGGGCCGCGCCCTGGTCCGCCACACTCATCCTCGCCCTGACGCACACCTCACGCGCTTCACCGGCTGCACGGACCATTGGCGGTCCATGCGTCCAGGGTGTGCCTCCGGCTCACTTCGGTGTACCTGGAGAAAGTTGTGGCAGAACGCATCACCTCGGTTCGCGTCGCTGTACTGCACGCCGCCCGGAAGCGAGGGCCCGCGTGGTGGACGGTCCGCGACATGCACGCGCTGTGCCGCGAGGCGGGCTCAGAATCCACCATCCAGCGCCACGTACGCAGGCTCTACTTCGCGGGCGTTCTGGAGCGCCGGGAAACGCATGAGGCGTACTTCTACCGCGTCGCCGCCGTCCAGCCGGCTGCGGCGAAGGAGTACCTCAAGCGGGTCGACGAGGTGGCCGCGGTCTGGGAGTAGCCCGGCGCTCAGACCGTGAACTCGGTCATGGCCCCGCAGGCGAGTTGGAAGCTGCTCCAGCAGTGTCGGGGGAACCCGCACTTCGCCCCGGGCTGCGGCGGTGACCGGGGTCGGGGACAGGCCGGTGATGACGTGGACGTGTCCGCCCTATCCGTTCGTTCTCTGTGCCACGCTGCGCAGGCCGGGCGGTGGCCGGCGAGGCTCCGGTGGGTGCGAGCCGGAGCAGGGCCAGGCGGTGCGCGAACGCCGCCCAGCCCTTGCGCCCCGTGAGGGCGAACGGTCAGCTCCACATGTCTGCTGCGGAGCTGGCCACCTTCACCGCCTTCTCGAAGAGGGCCAGCGCGTAGTACGCAAACCCGGCGACGTGACCCCAATCCGTGCAGACCCGCCGCAGGGCGTCCCAGTTGGACGGCCCTTCTCCGTTGCTCAAGCCTCGGTCCATGACCGTGGCCTCCTCCCCTTGTCACAGAAAGCGACGGGCAGGCGCCCGTCCGGACGGGGCGCCGCGAGTAGGGAAGACCGCATCTGCGACATGGGAATCGAATCACGGTCCCAGTCTGAACTCATAGGCCACGCAGGGTGGTTGACCGGTGAGTTTCCATAGCAGTCCATAGGGGCGTGAGCTAGGGTTCCACCTCGCTGCGGGGCCTGGGGAGTGCCTCGGGGGCGCGGCCACCTGGTCGATCGCCGGAGGATGGAATTCCGTTTTCCGATTACGCGCAGTAGCAGGAAGATAGCCCCCTGGGCCCGATGTGCCTTAGGTCACATCGCCCGAGATCTCGAAGGGGGGCCTTTCCGTGACGTCCGCACAAGATCGCACCTATTTTTCTGGAATGCCAGAATTGGGTATATATCCCACCGCATTTCCCGGAGACCCGAATGCCGATCGCGGACAAGAAGACCAACCTCACCACCGCCAGCGATCTGACCGCCGCGCGGGACGACACCGCAGGGCGCACGGAGTGGCCCCCCGCGACGCCCGCCGAGGTTCTGGCCGACCGTGCCACCTGGAGCCCCGCGTACGGCGCCGGGCCGCTCCCTCCGGCGCCGCAGTGGTACCAGTCCGCCGACCGGGAGCACCCTGGGCCCATCGCCGGCGGCCAGGTCACAACCCGCTCGATTCAGATCGCCTGGCGCTCCGAGGTCGGCGAGATCCCCGCGCACTCGAAGATGCCGCCGCTCACCCCGATCCCTGACGCGGACCCGATCAACCGCGGCAGCGACGGACTCGACAGCGCGGGCGTCGCCGGCCACTTCATCTACGTCGCCGAGGGCGCGACGGGCGACATGCCCACGGAGCCTTCGCTGATCCTGAACGGTCCGGAGCTGGGGACGTACTTCGACAGCTTCCACGGTCCCGGCGCGGCTCCCGGATCGCTCGGCCCCTGGGTGCGCGTCAAGCCGAACACGGTCTACCGGATCCAGGTGGCCGCGTTCAACGCTGACCGGCAGGCCGGGCCCCGCTCCGAGATCCTGACCGTGGACACAACACCGCACGACCCGCCGGGCCTCGTGGACTCCCTCGTGGACCCCGACCCGCCGAACGACTTCCGCCTGGTCTCGATGCCGGACTACAAGGCCCCCGCGCCGGCCCTGGTGGTGTCCTGGAAGCCGTCCAGGCTGGCCACCGCCTACGAGCTGTACGCCAACACCCAGACCTCGGGCACGGCCACCATGGACCCGAGCCGGCCGGGGCTCATGCGCGGCGACACGCTCGCGGCGACGGTCCCGCAGCCGTCCGACCCGAACGCGGTCATCACGTACTCGGTCAACAACCCGCCCCAGGACACCCCGTACGTGCTCAAGGTGCGCGCGAAGCGGACGGCGACGGTCGAGGGGATCGAGGAGACGAAGACCAGCCCGTTCGCTCCGGAGGTCCGCACCCGGACCAGCACCGCGTCGACGGCGGCGTGATGGAGACACCCGAGGACTGGTTCGTGCCCACCCGGCTCGCCTCCCTGTCGGCGCTGGAAGCGGTGCTCACGGAGAACAGGCCGCCGCACTTCGCGCTCGGTGAGGCAGTGGCGCCGGTGATGGAGCGGTTCGAGGGGGAGGTGCCGTACGAGCGGGTCCTCCACGAGGCGGCGTGGGCGCTGCTGGGGTGGCTGGCGGCGGCGCTGAAGCGCGGCGAGGTGGATGGGGGGCTGGAGTTCGTCGAGCTGCTGCGGCGGCAGTACATGGGCGTCACCAAGAACCCTGATGCCAGAGAGGTGATCTGATGGCCGGGATCATCAAGTGGGAGCCGGGTTCTCCGCCGCCGGCTCCCAGTTTTGAACCGACGGTGAACCCCGCGTTCGACAGGCGCATTCGTTCGACGCCGATGGTGCGGAGGGAGCCTCCACGGGGTTACATCGTCTCGGCGGACTACTCGATCGGTTCGGGTGAAACAGCGCAGCGGCGGCGTAACGCCCGGGTTGACTTCCTGTGGAACCCGTTGAATGTCGCGGTCAAACACAGCGTGGACGTCAACAACGGTCTGTTGCCCGCGGATGTGATCAGCGATTACGACGTGACCAGGTATGTGGGGAAGTCGGGCGGAACGCTGTCCTTTGATCTGGTGTTCGACCGGACGTACGAGGTGGCGGATCCGAGTGTGGTCGGTGAGCAGTCCCGGAAGGGCGTGTGGGCCGACGTCCACGCCTTGTACGACTTGGTGGGGATCAACGAGGACCGGGTGGAGGTGTCGACGTCGGGTTCGGGGGGTTCCGACAGCGGCGGCCTGTTCGGGGACATCTTCGATCCGCTGAAGGACATTCTGAATCCGGGTGGGGGGACGTCGGGGCCGCCGGATGCGAATTCGCGGTACCGGGGCGTGATGACGATCCGGCCGGTGTATGTGGTGTTCACGACGGATTGGTATGCACAGGTGGGTAATACGACGGGTACCGCACGCTGGTATGGGTACCTCAATCACCTGGACGTCGACTTTACGCATTGGTCGGAGAACATGATTCCACTTCGCTGCACGGTGGGTACGACCTTGCAGCTCCTGGTGGAGTACGGGGGTGGGTCGTGACACCCAACGCCTGCGGCCGGGGATGAAAAACGCCCCCGCCGTGGGGGCGTTCCTTCGCACCGAGGGTGCGGCCTGTCAGGGCGCCGGAGCAGTGGCCGGCTGTCGGATCCGCGGATGCGTGTACGCCCCCGGCGGGGCTGCACACCGAGGACGGTCAGCCGGGGCGGCGACATTCGGCCGTCCCTCGCGCATCCCCAGAGCAGCGAATCGACGTGGATCCGCCCCAACACCCTCCGAACCCCGCGGAAGCCCGATGAACACCGGTTTGGGCCGCTGGCCGAGAGCGTCCTCGGCCGCTTCGCGATACCGGGCTGGCGTGCCAGACTCCCATCAGACGAGCGGAACCGGCCAACCTGCTCGGACCCCTCCGCAGCACTCCGACACCACTCTGCCGACACTCTGAGACCACTCTCGGAGCACTCTGCCTACAGCCTCACGCAGTCTGAGTACGTGCAGGTCATGGCGGGTTTCGACGCGCCTTGCTTGCCGTCGTGGGAGCCCAGGCCCCACTCTCTCCATACCGGCCCTGACCGGACCGGATCCCGAAGACGAACACGACCTCGCGGGAGGGATTTGGCCATGCCTTGCATCCCCTCCGGGGGGCCCGGCGACGAGCACCGATGCGATCCGGCCAACCTGGACCCAAATGACCTCGCGGAAGTTAGTCATAGTTAGCCGTAGTTAGCACTCATGTCCTCTTGCGGGACCTTGCGTAGCCTTTCACCTGCAACAACGTCGCCGTTTCCGGTTTCCGCAGTCGGCACTCGCCACGCCCACCGGCCGGCCATACGCTCCATGCACACCCCGACCTCCGGGGCGAATCCCTCCACCTCTCCCGCCAGAAGGGATGTTCGTCGTGCCCGAAAACGCGTTCCCCCTGAGCCCGGCGCGGGCATCTGACGCGATCCGGCCAAGTTCGCCTTCCGCGACCTGAATCCTTCTCGGTCGTTCTCGACCTATCTCGACCCGGTTCGTCTGTTCCGTTGAGTTCCGCTGGTGTGACCTGCTGTTCTTTCGTGTTCCGGTGCGCTTTCAGCCGCCGCTCGCCACGCTCAGCCGGCGCTCCTACTCTCCAAACACGCCCCCGGCTCTCGGGAACGCGCCTCCTCAACACACCTTCAGCGAAGGAGACTTCGTCATGCCCGCATGGCCCCGCATCACCTGCCCTGCCTGTCGCCGCTCCGTGGCCGTCAGCCCCGACACGCGCCACCTGGCCCGTCACGATCCGCCGGGGCCCCAGAACCGCCGCCACGGCCTGCCGCCGATCAGCTGCATCGCTTCCGGGCGGCTCATTCCGGCGGGGTCGGATCTGCTGCTGCCGCTGTGGGTGGACACCGCGCCAGCGGCGGCCGGTGAGAAGTTGGCGCTGTTTTGATCACGCGTACTGGAGGCCGCGCCGGAAGTCGCTTCGGCTGACGGCGCAGGCGCTCAGTAGTAGTACGGCGGCGAGGACTCCGAGGCGTACACGGGACAGCCCTCTTGGTGCGTGGTCTGGATGAAGTAGTGGCCGTACCCCTTCGACGTGCAGACCATCGTGGCCGCGCACTGGGTGCAGCCGCCGGACACCCTGACCCCCAGCAGGGCGTTCAGGAAGGTGTACAGGGCCGTGGTGTCGCTCATCGCGGGTACTCGTCCTCGCCGTCGTCCAGATCGTCGTCGCGGTCGAGCCGGCGGGTGTGGCGGTCCTCGAAGACCTCCCACCACCGCCACTTCCGCCGCTCGGGACGGGCGGCCCGGATCTCGATGAAGCCGCCGCGGTCTACGGCCCGGTGCTCGAACACCTCGGTCCCGTCCTCCTGGTCGTGGTCAGTCCTGGTCCGGCGCCCTCATCGGTGCTGCCGGCGTGACCTCAGGCGCGCCACGCGTTCCTCGGCGTCTTCGCGCCCTGCATCTCCCAGTAGTCGCGCGTGTGCTCCTCACACGTGGCCTGGGCTCTCATCAGCAAGTGAGCGACGCACCCGGCGCGGTGTGGGTCGAGGGTCAGTCGTACCGGTTCCTTCCCCTCGTAGGAGGCGACGAGCGTGATGCGCCCGGTGTCCGAGTCGTCATCCAGGCTGACACTGACGTCGACGGCCCTTGGGCTGCCGAGGGCCGTGGAGATCGTGGACCCGAGGGGGCCGAGGTCGTCGGTCGGTGTGCTCATGGCGTGCTCCTTCGTGGATGGTTGAGGAACTCGGCGTCGGTCACCTAAGCAGCCTCTCCATCACGAGTTACGGGGATAACGCCCCAACAGGGTGAATCTGCGCATTAACAGAAAAGTGGGTGATTCCTGTATGGGTTGATCAGAAACAAGATCACGGCCGGGGCTGCTGGTCTCGGCGCGGCAGGAGGAACGCGCGTGACCACATCGAGCATCCCGGCCGGCTCCCGTCCGGCAGTCGACCCGGTACGCGCGGAGGCCCTGCTGCTGGCCGCAGGAGACCCCGAGGAGCCGAAGCTGGAGACCGACGCCGAGGGACGGGTGCTGATCCCGCACGCGCCGCTGTGGCGCCCTGGAGTCCACCTTCACGAGTACGTGGCGATCTGGCCGGCGTCCACCACACCGAGGACCCGGAGCCATCGTCACGGGCGTCTCCTCGCGCACGTAAGGGTCCTCGACGGCGGCGGGAAGGTCCGGGATCTCGGATTGCGGCGCCTCGAACTCGTTCACTGGATCCTCGGGCTGTCGACCGCGATCGGGGCCGGCTGGGTCGTCGGCAGGGTTACGCCGATGCTCGGGCACGGCGCCCAGTTGAGTGGGATTCCCCGGCGGCGGTCGTAGCGCCCGGCGTCCTCAGGCCGCGATGGGCATCGCCACGACCTTCTCGCCCGCCCGGTATCCGCCGAGCATGTAGTCGGCGTGGATCTGCCACCGGCCCCCGTCGAGAGGCTTGATGACGCCCGCCTCGCGAAGCTGCTTGAGGCACTTTGAGACCGTCGGCTGGGAGCACCCCAGAACCTCGGCGATGGCCTCTTGGGAGCCCGTGAGCGCGACACCGGGGGCGCCGGGGGTCTGGGTGCTGGTGAGCAGGAAAAGAAGGCGGTAGGCGTTGGCCGTCAGGTCGTAGCGCACGCGACCCCGGTTCACCGAGTTGAGGTAGTCCACGGAGTATTTGGTGTAGCGGCTCATGGTCCCTCTCTCACGCGGCCTTACGGTCAGTCGATTCGGGTTGGCGGCGATAGTGGTGTCCGTCAGGGATGGCCTTGATTGCTGCCCCGTGATTCCTGCCCGTCCCACAGTAGACAAACTGAGGATTCAGCATCACGGCCGAGCGGTTGAGCGGATAGATGACGTGCAGTTCACGGAGAACCTTCATGGACACCGAGACCTTGGACTGGGCGACGCCGAGTTCGTTGGCCAGTTCCGTTTGGTTCTTGAAGAGGATCCGCCCGGGAGCTGTTCGGTCCTGAAGCTCGATCAACAAGGACAAGAGATCGTAGTCGGCAACGGACCTGCGGTTCCGGCGTACCACGTAGAACATCTCGTGGGAGATCATCGAGTACTTCCGGCCGGCGAAACCGTATGCGTAATCCGGTTCACTGGTCGAATGGATCTTGAAGTTCCTCATCTCGCCCGACAGATCGTCGAAGGCTTCGATGGAGTTGATCTTCTCTTGACTGCGGCGCGGCACAAGGTCTCCCGCGAAGGAGGGGGAAGGGGCAGTGGCCCATCCGCGCCGTACCGCGGCCTTGCCTACACCACAGCCTATTCGCTGCCTTTGGTTACCTATACCGCTACCAGGGGGACTGTCCGGGCCGGTTTTATACCTCACAGAGATAGCGGAATCTCGGTGAGATATATAGCTTCGGGCGTTTCCGCAGGTCAGCGGGCTGCCGTGTCGATTTGCTCTTACACCCGTGGTGGAGCTGGTTCCGGCGCTCCCTGCTCTGGCCTTGACGGCTTGGATCAGTCTGACCGACCTGATAGTGGCCCTCCGGTGAGCGACCGAAGGGAGCGGGGAGGGCCAGGGGGACCGAAGGGACCCCCACAGCAATGAGCTTGAGCTGTTGATCTCCCTGCGGTCGATCTGGGCGTCCCCGCTCCCTTCGGTCGCTCACCGGCCGCCACTCTTGGGACAACAG
>NZ_JZWV01000120.1 GCF_000966975.1 Streptomyces katrae
CTCTTGGGACAACAGGTCGGGCCAACGGCTCACGGAGTGGGCGCACAGCATGAGCAAGCGCTAAAGCCAGCCCAGCGCCTGGCAGTGCTGGAAGACGCGGCCGTACTCCGAAACCGTGGGGGGCATCAAGACCCAGGGAGTCTGCACGTGGACGATCCAGCCAGCGCAGATTCCTTGCATCCCCTGGGCCGCCCTCAGGGCTTCGACGAGATACACGTGCTTGACCGTGACCAGCCTCGCCTCGGGCTTCTCCACGGGCACGGCTTCGCCCGGATCCTCGGCGCCCAGCAACTGCTCCAGGACCCGCTCCTTGGGCGACACGTCCTTGCGCCGTTTCTTCGGGCCGGAGTTCACCACCTGCTCCAGCGGTGAGAACTCGCTGACCACCGCCGGCTGCGTCTTGCCGAAGCCGTCGTGCCAGTGCTCGATGTAATCGACCGGGCGGAAGGTGACGAGAAGGGCGCGGTACTGCTCGGGCTGGAAGACGTCCTGGGCGATGGTCACGGTCACCTCTCCAGCGTGATCTCCACGCCCGGGAACCGAAAAGAGGCCAAACCGGTGAACGGCTACAGCGGGGCCGAAAGAGTGACGAGAAGGCGTGTCCGCCCGAAGATCCCACCAGCGGATGATCTGGTCGGCGATGTCAGGGCTGCGTGGACACGGTGTCCATGCAGCGCCCTCGGGCCGAGGAGCCGTGGTGAAAATGACCACGGGGGGCGTCGGACCGGACTCAGGTTCCGTTCCGCGACGACCGGACTCGAATCTGGTGACGTCGGCACTACCGACGTCATGGACACGTCAGGGTGCGGCGATCTGCGGCTTCTTCGGGTCGCCGTTCATGGCGACCACGTAGGCACCGAATCCGGTCAGGCGGTAGTTAGTCCTTTTCTGGACACCACCGAGGTCCCCACGCCTTGTAGCTTCCCGGACCCGGGAAACCACTACGTCGGGATCCTGGCCTGTTGCACGGAGGGCGTCCTGGGCGCGCTTGATGACGCCTTCGAAACGCTCCCACTTGTCGTACCCGTACGCGGAACGAAGTTCTCGTGCGTCCCAGTACTCGTTTCCGTTCTCGTCGAACCGGCGAAGTCGGGGCGTGGGATCACCCGTGCGGCTGCGTGACACTCCGAGCGCGTTAGTGATCTCATCTGATGTGAGGCTCTGCGAGACAGAAAGCGCGGCACCTGCCGTGATCGCCGTCGAGACGCAAGTGGTGCGCGTCCTGGGGCCGGAGCGGACGAGGAGTCCGTCAATGCCCCGCGCGAAGAAGATCTCCGAGCCCGCCCCGCTGGTCGGGGACCGCCTCCTCACCCCTGCCGAAACCGCCCGCCGGATCGGGATCGTCCCCGGCACCCTGCGGAACTGGGGAACGGCCGGCAAGGGCCCCCGCCGCTACCGCATGTCGCCCGACTTCGGCGGCCGGGTGCGCTACAGCGAGCACGAGGTGGACGCGTTTGTGGAGGCGGTGAAGGCGGGGGAGCTGGCCCGACCGCCCAAGTCTCCTGCTACATCTGTCCGTTCGCGCGCAGAAGACGCGCAGACGGGAGATGTAGCAGCGTGAACGACCCAGACAAGCCGTACGACCGGTGGCACCTGAGAAATCCCAAGCCCGGGATGAAGAGGTGCCGGTGCGGACGTGACACCTACCCCAGCGCCGAGCATGGGCGGGGTGATCGCTGGCAGGTCCGGTACAACGATCCCCACGGCAAGCCCCGCCGCGAGTCGTTCCCGGACGCCGAGTACGACAGGGCGGCGGACCGGCTCGCCGAGGTCCGCACCGACCTGCGGCGCGGGACGTGGGTGGATCCGGAGGCCGGGAAGATCCTCGCGGTGAAGGCCGCGGAGGAGTGGCTGGAGTGGATCGAGAAGAAGCACGGGGTCGAGAACACTGTCGACACCTACACCAGCCACACCAAGACCCACGTCATCCCGTTCCTGGGGCGGCGCCCGGCCGGCTCCCTGCGCCGCACCGACTCGAACGCCTTCGTGGACGAGCTGATCGGCA
>NZ_JZWV01000121.1 GCF_000966975.1 Streptomyces katrae
GGCCGGCTCCCTGCGCCGCACCGACTCGAACGCCTTCGTGGACGAGCTGATCGGCAAGGGCCTGGCCGCGTCCTACGTGCACCAGGTGTTCAAGACCTGGCGGATCTTCGTGCACTGGATGGTCGACGAGAAGGAGATCCCCCTGCCCGCGAACATCGTCTCGCGGATCAAGCTGCCGGAGATCCCCAAGCGCAAGGTGGTGGACCTCACGCCGCAGCAGGTGGCCCGGATCGCCGAGTGCATCGAGCCCCGGTTCGAGGTGCTGGTGTGGGAGGCGGCGTGCGGGGGAGTGCGCGAGGGGGAGGCGTTCGGGATGACGAAGGACCGGGTGGACTTCCTGCGCCGCCGCTGGCACATCGCCGAGCAGCGGCAGAAGGGCCAGGCGGTGAAGACGAAGACCAAGGCGTCGATGACGTGGGTCTCGGTCGACCAGTTCCTTCTGGACAAGATCGCCGCGCACCTGGCGGCCGGCTACGACCGTCCCGCCCAGGTCCAGCACGCGACCGAGCTGCGGCGGATCCGCCGCCAGGCCCAGGGGGTGTGGACGCCCCCGGTCGACGAGGGTCTGATCGTCACGAACCACGCTGGCCGGCCGCTGACCCGGCAGACCTTCCACCCGTACTGGCGGGAGGCGGTGGAGGAGGCCGGGGTGGACCCCGACGCCCGGTTCCATGATCTGAAGGGCTTCTACACCCGCACCCTCGCCACGTCCGGCAACCACGACCCGAAGACCGTGCAGCGGCTGAGCCGTCACGCCCGGTTCGAGGAGACGTGGGACACCTACGCCGAGACCGGCGCGGGGGCGGAGGACGTGAAGGTCATCGCGTTCTCGTCGGCCTTCACCGCCACGGGTGACGAGGACCCGAGCGCGGCGGCGGTCTAGCCGCCCAACTCCCGGGATGGGGGCGCGGATCACCGGCCGTATGTGGCACCATGCACGGTGTTATGCCTAGCTGGACGCGTCCGGCAGCGGCAGCACGGACCGGATGGTAAACGGGCCGGGTTGCACGTACCGGAGACGCCCCCGAAATGCCCCCGAGGTGCCGGGAAGAGTGGAACCCCCACTCTGACCAGGGCCAAAGCGGGGGCGGCAGACGAGTCGGCCTGTACGCCGGGTTCTGTCACCCGGAGACCTCGCGGTCGCCGGGGAGACGGCCATCCATCTAGGACCGGCGTTGCCGCCGGCCTCGTGCGGTCTACCCGCGAACTCGGGCGGGCAGCCCTCGAGCGTTCGCGCAGACCCGTCCGGGGACGGATCCTCTTGACCTTGCTCCGGGTGGGGTTTACCTAGCCGCCTGAGTCACCTCAGGCGCTGGTGGTCTCTTACACCACCGTTTCACCCTTACCGGGGACCGAAGCCCCCGGCGGTCTGCTTTCTGTGGCACTGTCCCGCGGGTCACCCCGGGTGGCCGTTAGCCACCACCCTGCCCTGTGGAGCCCGGACGTTCCTCGGCGGGGTCCTGGGACCCCGACGCGGCCGCCCGGCCGACTCGTCTGTCGTGCCGACCATGCTACCGGCTGCCGACGGCGGCTCCGCGTCGCCTTGACCTTGACGCAGCGGCAGGGTTTCTACTGAGGGGCATGCGGATCGGAGAGATCGCCGCGCTGGTCGGGGTCACCACCCGGGCGGTCCGGCACTACCACCATGTCGGGCTGCTCCCGGAGCCGGGGCGGCGGGCCAACCGGTACCGGGCCTA
>NZ_JZWV01000122.1 GCF_000966975.1 Streptomyces katrae
GTACCGGGCCTACACCGTGCGCGACGCCGTGCTCCTGGCCCGGGTGCGCCGGCTCACCGAACTCGGGCTGAGCCTGGACGAGGTGCGCGACGTCCTCGCGGACGACGCCGGGCGGGAGCTCGCCGACGTGCTGGCGGAGCTCGACGCCGACCTCGCCCGGCAGGAGGCCGCGCTGGCCGAGCGGCGCAGGCGCCTCGCGGTGCTGCTCGCCGCCGGGCCCGGCGAGGGGGAGCCGGTGTCGCCCGCGCTCGCCGCGCTGCTGGCGAAGGCACCGCCGACGGACTCCCCGGCCGCCGCCAAGGACCGCGAGCACCTGACGCTGCTGGACGCGACCGGCGCCGTCGGGGAGGGGCTGTACGCCGTCCTGGGGCCGCTGGCCGCCGACCCGGACGTGCTCGCGCTCTACGAGCGGCTCGACGAGCTGGCCGACGCCCCCGCCGACGACCCCCGGATCGGCCCGCTCGCGGAGGCGATGGTCGCCGCCGTCCCGGCCGCCGCCTTCGACGCGATCCCGTCCGCCGGCCCCGTCGTCCCCGGCTTCGGGGAGGCGCTGCTCGCCGAGTACGCCCCCGCCCAGGCGGAGGTCGTACGCCGGGTGATGGCGGCCTTCGTGGGGAGGGGGAACGGGTGAGGGGTGTCCGGGTGGCCCGGGTCGTGGCCGGCGTCGCGGTACCGGGCGAGGTGCTCCTCGTGCTGTGCCTCGCGGCCGGGGTGCGGCCGCCCGTCTGGGTGACGGGCGGCGTGGAGGGGCTGGTGCTCGGGGTGCTGCTGCTGGAGGGCTGGCTGCTGGGCTCGCTGCGGCGGCGCACCGGCTCCTGGAGGGAGGCCGTACGGGCCGTGGTGCCGGAGCGGGTGCGCCGGCTGCTGCTGCACGAGCTGCGGGCCTGCGCCTCGCTCGGCCGGTGGGTGGCGCGCCGCCCGCACGGGGTGCGCCCGGGGGACCTCGCCGCCGCCTACACCGGGCCGCAGACGGCGATGATGTACGGGCTGCTCTTCGTGTCGGTGATCGAGACCGTCGGGCTCGCCCTGCTCATCCCCTGGCCCGCCGTGCACCGGGTGGTGCTCGTCCTCGACGTCTACGGGATGCTGCTGGTGCTGGCCCTGCACGCCGCCTGCGTCACCCGCCCCCACGTCGTACGGCCGGACGGGACGCTGCGGATCCGCTACGGGGCCCTGTTCGACCTCACCGTCCCGCCGGACGCGGTGGCCTCGGCCCGGGTGGACCGGCGCTACCCCGAGGGGCGGCTGGTCACCCTCACGGAGGACGGCGTGCTCGACCTGATCGTGGGCAGCCAGACGACGGTCACCCTGGAGCTGAACCGCCCGCTGGAGTTCCGCCGCCCCCTCGGCGCCCGCGCGCGGGCCCGTACGGTCCGCTTCCACGCCGACGACCCCCGAGCCCTGGTCACCGCCTTGCGGCAGCCCGCCGCCTAGGCCGGAGCGAAGAGGATCTTCGCCGTGCCGGGGTCGGCCTGGGTCAGGCGGACGCGGATGCGGTCGCCCAGCGGCAGGGGGCCGGCCGGGGACTTGACCCGGCCGACCACCGCCGGGTCCTCCAGGTGCACCGTCCCGTCCTGAGGGTCCCGCTCCTCGACGTCGATGACCGTGGCCTCGAAGGTCTCCCCGACCCGGTCCTTAAGCACGGCCGCCTCGACCAGGTCCACGCACTCCCGCTCCACGGAGTTGGCCAGCCTCGTCCCGTCCCGCATCTCGTGCGGCAGCGTCGTCAGGGCCTCCCGCGCCCAGCCGGGCGCCGCCACCCCCGCGGCCGCCGCCACGCACAGCTCCCCGGCGTAGCGGTCGACGAGGCGCCGCAGTGGGGCGGTGCAGTGCGTGTACGGCGCCGCCACCGCCGCGTGCACGGCGTGCTCGGGCCGCTCGCCGCCCGTGAACACCGTGTACCCGGCGCCGCGCAGCAGGGCCGTGCACTCCTGGAGGAACGCGGCGTGCGCGGGGATCCGGGGGTCCAGGGAGCGCACCAGCGCGGCGTACGGGACGTGGTGGGGCCAGTCGATCCGCAGGGCCTGCGCCGCCCGCCGCAGCCGGCCCACCGCACCGTCGGGCGCGGCCGGGAGGGTGCGCAGGATCCCGGTCCCGGAGGCCAGCATCAGGTCGGCGGCCGCCATACCGGTCATCAGGGAGATCTGGGCGTTCCAGCCGTCGGCGGGCAGCGGCGCCCGGTAGACCAGGCCGTACGAGCCGTCCCGTGCGACGACCTCCTGTTCGGGGACGTTCAGGGAGATCCCGCCACGCGCGGTCTCCAGTGCCTCGCGCAGGGCCCCGACCTCCTTCAGCAGGGCCAGGGCGGGTTCGGCGGTGCCGGTGTCGATGGCCTTCTGGACGCCCTCGTAGTCGAGTCTGGCCCGGCTGCGCACCACGGCCCGGCGGACGTCGGTGGTCTCCACCCGGCCGTCGGCGTCCAGGTCGAGCCGCCACAGCAGGGCCGGCCGGGCCTGGTCCGGCAACAGGCTGGCCGCGCCCTCGGAGAGGACGGGCGGGTGCAGGGGGACCCGCCCGTCGGGGAAGTAGAGGGTGGTCACCCGGCGGCGGGCCTCCGCGTCGAGGGCGCCGCCGGGGGTGACGAAGGCGGCCACGTCGGCGATGGCGTAGTGCACGCGGTAGCCGCCCGCGGGCCGTTTCACCAGGTGCATGGCCTGGTCGAGGTCCACGGAGGCGGGCGGGTCGATGGTGAAGAGGGGGATGTCCGTGGCGTCCTCGGCGGGCATCCGGGGAGCGGCGGCGGCCCCTTCGGCCTCGGCGAGCACCTTGGCCGGGAAGGCGCCGGGCACGCCCAGTCGCGTCCGCAGCTCACGCAGCGCGGCGCCCAGGGCGGCACCGTCCGCACCGGCCATGTGCATGTGACGGCGTGGCATGGACCGAGCGTATGTCCTGCCCGGGAGATCTTCTCGGCGGCGGCGGCGCGTGGGGGTGAGGGGCGTACGGACACCCCCGCGGGTGTCCGGAAAACCCGCCCCGTGCTCCGCTCACCGGAACACGGCGCGGAAACGGCCGCGCACGACGGCGTGAAACCTCCTGGAACGCGGGCCCCGGCCGGGGCGCAATGTGGGGGGCGGATCGCCCGAACCCACCGGAACCGATCGGAACTCAGTCACGGGGCGGCACATGCTGTTGCGGATTCACTTCACGGGAGCCGACCTGGCGCGCACGAGCGTGGCCAGCCGGCCGGACCCGCTGTGGGAGACGGTGCTGAGCCTGCGGATGCTCCAGCACCGCACCGGCAACCCGGCGGCCGACGCCTGGGGCCGCGCGGTCCTGGCCCGCCGGCCCGAGGGCCTGCGCACCCTCCTGCCGCTGGTGCGCCCGTTCGGCTACTTCCCCGACTTCCTCACCCCCTCCGACGGCTCCCCGGACATCGAGCACGGTCTCGACGCCCTGGCCGCCACACCCGCCCGCCACCTGCGCGGCGACCTCGCGGTCCTCGCGGCCGGCGGCCCGCTCCCCGCCTGGACGGAGGACCTGGCCGCGGGCCGACCCGAGGCACTGCGGGGCCTCGCCGGAGCGCTGCGCGGCTATCACGCGGCGGCGGTGGCGCCCCTGGAACAGACGATGCGGACCACGGTCCGGGCGGAGTACGCGGCGCAGGCGAAGGCGGCCGCCGAGTCCGGCATCGAAGGGGTCCTGTCGGGGCTGGGACCGGGCATGCGGTGGAGACCCCCCGTGCTCGAGGTCCAGTACCCGGTCGACCAGGAACTCCACCTCAACGGGCGGGGCCTGCTCCTCGTCCCCACCCTGTTCCGCGCCCGTACCCCGGTCTCGCTCCTCGACCCGGAACTCCCGCCGGTCCTCACCTATCCCGCACGCCGCACGGTCTCCCCGGACGGCTCCGCCGACCGGAAACTCGTCCCGCTGATCGGGCGCACCCGCACGGAGATCCTGCACCACACCTCGGAGGCCTCCCGCAGCACCTCGGAGCTCGCCCGGCTGGTCGGGATGTCCCAGGCCTCGGTCAGCCACCACACCGCGGTGCTGCGCGCGGCGGGTCTGATCAGCTCGGCCCGGCACCGCAACTCGGTCCTGCACACGGCGACCTCACTGGGCTCCCTCCTACTGCGC
Source organism: Streptomyces katrae (assembly GCF_000966975.1). Taxonomy (GTDB): domain Bacteria; phylum Actinomycetota; class Actinomycetes; order Streptomycetales; family Streptomycetaceae; genus Streptomyces; species Streptomyces katrae. The sequence goes on from NZ_JZWV01000122.1 coordinate 4,075, forward strand.
GGCTGAGGCCGCGTCCAGGTCTTTCGAACCTCCTCGAAACACCTGGACGCGGCCGGCCGGCACCCCGGACAGTCGGTCCTGCACCGCAGCACGGAGGGCGACGCGGCACCGCCCACCACGGACCCCCCACCGGCGGCCACGGCCCGCCCCGGCCCAGCGGCCCGGGGCACGGCCGTGGCCGTTCGCCCGTGACCGGCCGACGGCGGGCCGTCTACCCTGGCCCGGGGGCCGCACCCCCCGCGACGTGCCATCGATAGGAGAACCACCGTGCTCGTGCTGCTGCCGCCCTCCGAGGGAAAGGCCGCCGGCGGCTCCGGCGCACCGCTCGACCCCGCGTCGCTGTCGCTGCCCGGGCTGGCCGGGGCGCGGGCGGCCGTGCTGGAGGAACTGGTCGAGCTGTGCGCGGGCGACGAGCTCAAGGCGCGCGAGGTGCTGGGGCTGAGCGAGGGGCTGCGGGGCGAGGTCGCCAAGAACGCCGCGCTGCGGTCGGCGCCGGCCCTTCCGGCGGGGGAGATCTACACGGGGGTCCTCTACGACGCCCTCGGCCTGGCGGACCTGCCCGCCGCGGCGCGGGCCCTGGCCGAGCGGACGCTGCTGGTGTTCTCCGGGCTGTGGGGCGCGGTGCGGGTGACCGACCGGATCCCGTCGTACCGGTGCTCGATGGGCGTGAAGCTGCCGGGGCTGGGGGCGCTGGGAGCGTACTGGCGCACGCCGATGGCCGAGGTGATGCCGGAGGCGGCGGGGGACGGGCTGGTGCTGGACCTGCGCTCGTCGGCGTACGCGTCGGCGTGGAAGCCGAAGGGGGAGACGGCGGGGCGCACGGCCACGGTGCGGGTGCTGCACTCGCAGATCGTGGACGGGGTGGAGAAGCGGTCGGTGGTGAGCCACTTCAACAAGGCGACGAAGGGGCGGCTGGTCCGTGACCTGCTCCTGGCCGGGGCCGAGCCGGCGGGGGCGGCGGAGCTGGTGGCCGCGCTGCGGGACCTGGGGTACGTGGTCGAGGCCGAGGCCCCGGCGAAGGCGGGGCGGGCCTGGGCCCTCGACGTGGTCGTCACCCAGATCCACTGACCGGGGTCCGGTGCGGGTGGCCGCTGCGCGGGGCGGAGCTCCCCTACCCGCCCTTCGCCCGTTCCTTGGGGGCTCCGCCCCCAA
>NZ_JZWV01000123.1 GCF_000966975.1 Streptomyces katrae
GCCCCGGGAAACGGAGAAAGGGCGGGGCGGGGAGGAGCTCCGCGCAGCGGGACCGGCGGGGCCTAGCGGCCCAGGGGCCAGGCGACCGCCGAGGGGGTCTGGTCCGCCGCGCCGGCGTACTGGGCGCACGCGTCCGTGAGGGTTTCCAGCAGGGTCAGCGGGTCCGGCAGCGGATGGCGGACGTCGCGCACCCACGCCACGGCGAAGTCACCGGGCAGCGCCGCCGGCGGAAGCAGCACGTAGCTGCCGCGGCAGTGCCACCGCAGGCCGGGGTGCTCGTCCATCGTCTCGGGGTGGCAGTCCAGCTCGCAGGGCCACCACTCGTCCTCGTCCTCGGGCGTACCGCGCGTGGCCGTGAAGAAGAGCATCCGGGCCTGGTCGCCCGTGCCGCCCGACTCGGCGACCGGGCCGACCTCGACGCCGGCGGCGAGCAGGCGGTCCAGGGCGCTGCGGCCGGCTTCCAGGGGGACGTCCAGGACGTCGTGGACCATGCCGGTCGCGGTGATGAAGTTGGCCTGGGGCTGGTTGCGGGCCCAGCGTTCGATCTGGGCGCGGTCGGTGGTCGACTGGGTCTGCCAGGCGAAGGAGACCGGGTGCCGGGCGGGCGTGGGACAGCCGATGCGGTCGCACGAACATCGGTAGCCCACGGGATGGGCGGCGGGGGCGACCGGGAGTCCGGCGGCGGCGACGGCCACCAGGAGCGCTTCGCGTTCCCTGCCGGGGTCCTCGGGAGTGGGTTTCGAGCGGCGGCGCAGCCACTGGGAAATCCTGCTCTGCTCGCCGCGTTTGACGCGGCCGGACTCAGACCCCATCTATCCCCTCACCTCACCGTTGCCCCGGCAGACCGATCCATGGTCCCACCATCCCGCGGGCCGGGTGACCGCACCCCCCATTCCGGCCCCCGCGCCTACTTCCCGCCAAAAACGCACAATCCGGCCATAAGTTCCCGGCCTTGGCGAGGTCACGGGGTGTCCGGCTATCGGACGGTGACTTTTGCCACGTCGTCCGCGCCGCCGGCCGTGGCTCCCGCCACCCCGCCCAGTACGGAGTCCACCAGTGCGTCCGTGAAGGCGTGCGTCAGCGGCCCCGTGCGCATCAGCCACCGGTACGTCAACGGCCCGACCAGCATCTCCGTCACCAGCCGGACGTCGGTGTCCGCCGCGAGCTGGCCGGCCTCCCGGGCCGTCCGCAACCGGGCCTCGTACAGGGCGAGCTGGGGCTCCAGCAGCTGCTCGGTGAAGCGGGCCGCCAGCTCGGGGTCGGTCGCCCCGGCCGCGGTGAGGGCGCGCGCGGGGGCCTCGTAGCGGGGGTCGGCGAACTCGTCCACGGTGGCCCGCAGGACGGACTTCAGGTCGGCCGCCAGGTCACCCGTATCGGGGAAACCGGACCAGCCCGTTTCCGTCCAGGCCTCCCCGGAGAGCGCCAGCGACGCGTCCAGCAGGACGGCCGCCTTCGAGGGCCACCAGCGGTAGATGGTCTGCTTGCCGACGCCCGCGCGGGCCGCGATGGCCTCGATGGTCAGCTTGTTGTAGCCGACCTCGCCGACGAGGGCGAGGGCGGAGTCGAGGATGGCGCGCCGGGAGCGCTCGCTGCGGCGGCTGGAGTCCGGAGGCTTGCTCATCGGCCCAACGTACCAACTCCGGCGAGACGTCTCGTCTTCTGGCCGTTGTGGTAAACCACCCGATCAGTTCACTGTGCGACCGCATCCTGAGGAGAGACGATTCTCTCCGTACACACCCGTACCGTGAGTCCGCAGTCGTGAGGAGCCTGCTGTGCGCAGAGACGCCACACCCCGGCGCTACCTGATGTGCCCACCCGCACACTTCAAGGTCACGTACTCCATCAACCCGTGGATGGACCCCACGAAACCGGTGGACCTGCCCCTCGCCCTCGCCCAGTGGGAGGACCTGCGGGACCGCTACCTCTCCCTCGGGCACACCGTCGAGACACTGGAGCCGGACCCGGACCTGCCCGACATGGTGTTCGCCGCGAACGGCGCCCTCGTCATCGACGGCCGGGTCCTCGGGGCCCGCTTCGCCTACCCGGAGCGCACCGCCGAGGCGGAGATCCACCTCGACTGGTTCCGGAGCCACGGCTTCACCGACATCCACGAGCCCTCGCACGTCAACGAGGGCGAGGGGGACTTCGCCGTCACCGCCGGCTACATCCTGGCGGGCCGGGGCTTCCGCTCCAGCCCGCTCTCGCACGACGAGGCGCAGGAGTTCTTCGGCCGCCCCGTCATCGGCCTCGACCTGGTGGACCCGCGCTACTACCACCTGGACACGGCGCTGTGCGTGCTCGACGGCGACGAGATCATGTACCACCCGCCGGCCTTCTCCCCGGGCAGCCAGGCCGTGCTGCGCAGGCTCTTCCCGGACGCCCTGCTCGTGGACGCCCCGGACGCGGCGGCCTTCGGCCTGAACTCGGTCTCGGACGGCCGGCACGTGCTGCTCCCGCAGGCGGCGACCGGCCTGCTGGCGCCGCTGCGCGAGCGCGGGTTCGAGCCGGTCCCGATGGACCTGGGCGAGCTGCTCAAGGGCGGCGGCAGCGTGAAGTGCTGCACCCAGGAGCTGCGTCCTTAGACGGCCGGGGAATCCGGGGCGTCGGCGGGGGGCCACTGCTCGCCCCACTCGGCGTCCCGGGCCGCCTTGTACAGGCCGCCGTGGCGCTTGGTGACGGTGGCCCGGCCCAGCCCGGTCTCCTCGGGGCCGCACAGGTCCAGCAGGACCAGGCCCTTCCGGATCTGCGGCCTCCGGGTGATCCGTGAGGGGACGGGGGTCGTGGGGAAGCGGGTCGCGGCGACGTAGCTGAACTTCTCGTCCTCGTACGGGAGGGAGCCGCCCTTGACCTTCCGGTGCAGGGAGGAGCGGCTGACCCGGGCCGAGAAGTGGCACCAGTCCTGGCCCACCTCGATCGGGCAGGCCCCGTCGTGGGGGCAGGGCGCGGCCACCTTCAGCCCGGCGGCGATCAGCTGGTCGCGGGCCTCGCGGATGCGCAGGTACCCCTGGGGCGTGCCCGGCTCGATCAGGACGACGGCCTGCCCGGCGCGGGCCGCCTCCGCGACGACCGCCCGGCGGGCCTCGGCGGTCAGCTCGCCCAGCACGTACGAGACGGTGACCAGGTCCGCGTCGGGCAGGGCGATCCCGGCGCCGATGACGGCCCGGCGCCAGTCGGCCGTGCGCAGGGCGTCGGAGCCCGAGCGGGCGGCCAGCTCCTTGCCGAGGGCGAGGGCAGGTTCCGCCCAGTCCAGCACGGTGGTCGTGCGGGGCCCGTCCCATACGGCGTCCACGGCCCAGGTCGCGGCCCCGGTGCCGCCGCCCACGTCCACGTGCGAGCCCGGCACCCACCGCGGCGCGGCCTCCGCCAGCCCGTCCAGCGCGGAGCGCACGGCCTCGAAGGTGGCCGGCATCCGGTACGCCGCGTAGGCGGCGACGTCGGAGCGGTCGCGCAGCACGGGGGCGTCGGTGGGGGTGGTGCCCCGGTAGTTGGCGATGAGCCGCTCGACGGCGGCCGCGGCCTGCTTCGGCGGGAGTCCGTCGAGCAGCCCGCCCAGCGCGCTGCGGAGGGTTTCGGCGGTGGTGGGGGCGGTGGCGTTCACCAGCGAAGTTTACGGCGCGGCCGGGGCTGCCGGGTCGGCGGCCGCGGCCATCGGCTCCCGCTCCCGCCAGGGCCGGCACAGGGCGAGGAAGCAGCCGGCGGCCAGCAGCGAGCAGCTCAGCTGGACCAGGGCCATCGGCACGGCGGTCCGCTCGCCCGCGATCCCGACCAGCGGAGAGGCGACGGCGCCGACGAGGAAGGAGGAGGTGCCCAGCAGGGCGGACGCCGATCCGGCGGCGTGCGGGGTGCGCATCAGCGCCTGTGCGTTGGTGTTGGGCAGGACCAGGCCCATCGTCGACATCAGCACGAACAGGGCGGCGGCGACGGGGAGCAGCCCGACCGTCCCGAACACGCCGGTGGACATCAGCAGCAGGGCCACCGAGGCGGCGGTGAGCACGGCGATGCCGACCGCGAGGACCTTGTCCAGGCTGACCCGGCCGACCAGCAGCTTGCCGTTGACCTGGCCGACGACGATCAGGCCGACGGAGTTGAGGCCGAACAGCAGGCTGAAGGCCTGCGGGGAGGCGCCGTAGATCTCCTGCACCACGAAGGGCGAGGCGGAGATGTACGAGAAGAGCACCGCGAAGGCGAAGCCGCCCGCCAGGGTGTACCCGGCGAAGACCCGGTCGGAGAGCAGCCCCCGCATGGTCCGCAGGGCGGCGCCCACGCCCCCGGTCTGGCGCCGCTCGGGCGGCAGGGTCTCACCGAGGCCCCGCCAGACCACCAGGGTCAGCGCGAGGCCGACGGCGGTGAGGACGACGAACACCCCGCGCCAGTCCGCGAAGCGGAGCACCTGGCCGCCGATCAGCGGGGCGACGATCGGGGCGGTGCCGGATATCAGCATCAGGGTGGAGAAGAAGCGGGCCATCTCGACCCCGTCGTACAGGTCGCGGACCACGGCCCGCGCGATGACGATGGCCGCCGCCCCGGCCAGGCCCTGGAGCAGCCGGAAGCCGATGAGCAGTCCGGCGGAGGGGGCGAGGGCGCATATCGCGGTGGCGAGGACGTAGACGGCCATCCCGGTCAGCAGGGGCCTGCGCCGTCCCCACTTGTCGCTCATGGGCCCGATGACCAGCTGGCCGAGCGCCATGCCGGCGAGGCAGGAGGTGAGGGTCAGCTGGATGGTCGCGGCCGGGCTGGAGAGGGCGGCGGTGACCTCCGGCAGGGCCGGGAGGTACATGTCCATCGACAGCGGGGGCAGGGCGGTCAGGCCGCCCAGGATGAAGGTGACCAGCAGACCGGTACGCCGGGCGGCGGTCAGGGGGACGGCGGCGGCGGCCGAGGGGGAGGCGGACGGTTCGTGCGAGGGGGCCGCGGAGGGGCCTCTCTCCGACATACAGAACTCCAGTCTTTTCATCTGCTTTATGCACCCCTGACCGGCCCATGCTCTCAGCTGTCGGAACGTTCCGGGCCGGATGTCCGGTGTGACGTACTCTGCGGCCCCATGAGCGCACGTGGGAACAAGATCGCTGTAGTGACCGGGGCCGGCTCCGGGATCGGCCGCTCCGTGGCCCTCGCCCTGGCCGGGGCCGGCTGGTCGGTGGCCGTGGCCGGGCGCCGGATCCAGCCCCTGGAGGAGACCGCCGCGGCCGCCGGGGAGGGCGCGGACGTCCTCCCGGTCCGGGCGGACGTGAGCGACCCGGCGGACGTCGCCGCACTGTTCGGGGCGGTACGGGAGCGGTACGGCCGCCTCGACCTCCTCTTCAACAACGCCGGCACCTTCGGCCCCGCCGGTGTCCCGCTGGAGGAGATCGCGTACGAGGACTGGCGCCAGGTCGTCGACGTCAACCTCACCGGGGCCTTCCTCTGCGCGCAGGGGGCCTTCCGGGTGATGAAGGAGCAGGACCCGCAGGGCGGGCGCATCATCAACAACGGCTCCATCTCCGCCCATGTCCCGCGCCCGAACTCCATCGCGTACACGGCGACCAAGCACGCCATGACCGGGCTGACGAAGTCGCTGTCGCTGGACGGACGCCCCTACCGGATCGCCTGCGGCCAGATCGACATCGGCAACGCGGCGACGGACATGACCGCGCGCATGCAGACCGGGATCCTCCAGGCGAACGGGCAGCTGGCCGTCGAACCGGTGATGGACGCCGCCGATGTCGCCCGCACGGTCCTGCACATGGCGGAGCTCCCGCTGGAGGCGAACGTCCAGTTCGCGACGGTGATGGCGACGGCCATGCCGTACATCGGCCGCGGATAGCCGCGGCACGGGAAGCGGAACGGCGCCCGGTTCGTCCCCGCGGAGGGGGGAACGAACCGGGCGCCGGGTCTTCGAGGCGGGCCCTGGGGGGCGCGCCATCGGGGGCGGGCTACTTCACCGCGGCCGGGGTCTTGGCCGCGCCGCGCACGCTCGCCGGGAGCAGGAACAGGGTCAGGACCGCCGCGAGGTACAGCGTCCACACCACCAGCTGCGCCACCGTCGGGTCGGGCTGGAAGTTGAAGACGCCCTTCAGCAGGACCCCGTACCAGCTGTCCTGCGGGACCGCCGAGCTGATGTCGAACGCCTTGTTCTGCAGGCCGCCCAGGAACCCGGCCTCCTGCAGGTCGTGCACCCCGTACGCGAGGACGCCCGCGGCCACGACGACCAGCATCCCGCCGGTCCACGTGAAGAACTTCGACAGGTTGATCTTCAGCGCGCCCCGGTAGAACAGCCAGCCCAGCACGATGGCGGTCGCGATGCCCAGCAGCACCCCGATCAGCGGCGCCGAGGAGCCCTCGCCGCTGGCCCGCACCGACGCCCACACGAACAGCGCCGTCTCCAGGCCCTCGCGGCCCACCGCCAGGAACGCGGTCGCGACCAGCGCGCCGGTGCCCATCGCGAGCGCCGCGTCGAGCTTGCCCTGGAGCTCGCTCTTCAGGTGCCGCGCGGTCTTCTTCATCCAGAAGACCATCCACGTCACCAGACCGACCGACACGATCGACAGGCTGCCGCCGAGCAGCTCCTGCGCCTCGAAGGTCAGCTCCTGCGTGCCGAAGGTGAGCAGCGCGCCGAACGCGAGCGAGATCGAGCAGGCGATCCCGATGCCGAGCCACACGGGCCGCAGCGCGGCCCGGTTGCCCGTCTTCACCAGGTAGGCGACCAGGATGCAGACGACCAGGCTCGCTTCGAGACCCTCGCGCAGGCCGATCAGATAGTTGCCGAACACGGCGTTTCCTCTCCGGAAGGGACTACGCGACTACGCGAACAGCGTCCGGCCCCACCAGTCGTCCTTGTCGCGGACGCCCGGCGGGACGGCGAAGACGGCCGAGCCCACGTGCTGGATGTACTCGTTCAGCGCGTCGTTCTTCGACAGCCGGCGCTGGATCGCGACGAAGCCCTTGCGGACGTCGCGCTGGTAGGCGAGGAAGAACAGGCCCGCGTCGAGCCGGCCCAACCCGTCCGTGCCGTCGGTGAAGGAGTAGCCGCGGCGCAGGATGGTCGCGCCGTCGTTGCTGTCGGGGTGCGCGAGGCGCACGTGCGAGTCGGGCTTCATCGCCTTCAGGAACGGCTCGTCGCGCTCCTTGGACTTGCCGACCGGGGCGCCCTCGCCCTTGTCGCGGCCGAAGATGTCCTCCTGCTCGCGCAGGGAGGTGCGGTCCCAGGTCTCGATGTGCATCCGGATGCGCCGGGCGACCAGGTACGAGCCGCCGGTCATCCAGTCGCTTCCGTCGCCCGCGCCGACCCACACGTGCTTGTCCAGGGCGGCGGTGTCGGTGCCGGAGATGTTCCGGGTGCCGTCCTTGAAGCCCATCATGTTGCGCGGGGTCTGCTCGTCGGGCGTGGTCGACGAGGTCTTGCCGAAGCCGAGCTGCGACCAGCGGACCGCGACCTTGCCGAAGCCGATGCGGGCCAGCTGGCGGATGGCGTGCACGGCGACCTGCGGGTCGTCGGCGCAGGCCTGGACGCACAGGTCGCCGCCGGAGCGGGCCTGGTCCAGGTTGTCGCCCGGGAAGGCCTCCAGGTCCACCAGGGCCTCGGGGCGCTTGCCCTCCAGGCCGAAGCGGTCCTTGGCGAACAGGCCCGGGCCGAAGCCGATGGTCAGGGTCAGCCGGGAGGGCTTGAGGCCCAGGGCCTCGCCGGTGTCGGTCGGCGGGGCCTCGGGCACGCCCTCGAACACGTCGCCGACCGGCAGGCCGGCCGTCATCAGCCGGGCCGCCGCCGTCCAGTCCTTGAGGAGCTTGACGAGCTCCTCGCGGTCCTTCGTCTTCACGTCGAAGGCCGCGAAGTGCAGCCGGTCCTGGACGGCGCTGGCGATGCCCGCCTGGTGCTCGCCGTGGAAGGCCACGGCCGCGCCGGCGGAGGCCGCCGGCGTGATGTCCTGGCCGCCGTTGAACGCGGCCACGGCGCCGCCGGCCGCGGCCGCGCCGAGCGCCAGCCCGGCCCCGCCCCAGCCGAGGACGGCGCGGCGCGAGGGCGCCGGGGCGCCTCCGGTGGACTCCTGGGCCTCGTCCTCGGACACCTTCGGCTCCTGGGCGTCGGTCATGATGGGATCTCCCGCTCTGCCTGGCTGTGGACTACTTGGCGACCGCGGCGGCCAGCTTCGAGAGCGGCTCGGCCAGGGCGCTGACGCCGTCCGAGAGCTCCTTGCGCTGGGCCTCGCCGACCTTGTCGTACGAGGTGAACTCGTAGGTGTTCTTGTCGGCGCGGTACTTGTCCAGGAGGGTGTTCAGCGCGGCGAACTGGGTGTCCAGCTGCTTGGCGAGCTCGGGGTCGTTCTTCGCGGTGACGGCCTTGAGGAGCTCGTAGGACTTCTCGGCGCCCTCGACGTTGGCCTTGAAGTCGACCAGGTCGGTGTGGCTGTAGCGCTCCTCCTCGCCGGTCACCTTGCCGGTGGCGACCTCGTCGAGGAGCTCCTTGGCGCCGTTGGCCATGGAGGTCGGGGTGATCTCGGCCTCGCCGACCTTCTTCTGCCAGGCGGTGAGGTCGGTGATCAGGGTGTCGGCGAGCTTCTTGTCGTTGTCGTCGATCTTGTTTTCCTGGAAGAGGGACTTCTCCAGGCGGTGCCAGCCGGTCCAGTCCTTCGCCGGGTCCTGGCCGGCCTCCAGGCCGTCCTCGCGGACGTCGACCTTCGGGTCGATGTCGCCGAAGGACTCGGCGACCGGCTCGGTGCGCTCCCAGCCCAGGCGGGAGGGGGCGTAGGCCTTCTTCGCGGCCTCCAGGTCGCCGGCCTTGACGGCGTCGGCGAAGGCCTGCGCCTTCGGCAGGGTCTCGTCGGCCTGCTCCTGGACGTACTTGCGGTACGAGGCCACGGCGGCGTCCAGCTCGGGGCTGCGCTTCTCGGCGGCGCCCTTGCCGGTGGCCTTGACCTTGGTGCGGATGCCGTCGCCCTTCATGCCGGGCTTGCAGGCGAAGAGGTAGTCGCCGGCCTTGATCTCGGCGGTGATGGTGGCCTTGGTGCCGGGGCCGATGTTCTCGCGCTCGGCGACGATGCGGTCGTCCGGGAAGAGCACGTACAGCTCGGTGACCTTGGAGCCCTTGTTCTCGACCTCGATGGAGACCTTGCCCGCCGGGAAGTCGGTCTTGGAGACCTCGCAGGCGCTGTCGGTCGCGTTCACGTGGATCACGTCCGAGCCGCCCTTGTCGCTCTTCTCCGCGCAGCCCGTGACGGCGGTGAGCGCGGCGACGGCTGCGGCCGCGGTGAGAACGGTGAGGCGGGCGGGGCGCATGAGGGCTCCTGGCGGGGTGGAGGCGTGGGGCAGCCTGGTGAGGCGGACCTAACTTAACCGAGGCTTACCTGACCGATGCCCACTCGTCCAGTGATTCAGCTCTCACCTGCGGGTCCCGGACACGGGCCCATCACGGCCCCTCCATGACCGGATCAAGCGAAAGTCAAG
>NZ_JZWV01000124.1 GCF_000966975.1 Streptomyces katrae
GTCAAGTCCCCGTCGGCATTCCGTGCGGGGCCGTGGTTACCGTCCGGTTCTGTCCGGGTTCCCCCGCGTGGGGGGAGCACCGGGGGCGCACCGGTGCGCGTGCGCCACCGCGAGCCCGAGGCCGTGCGGGACGACGGCCGCCGCGTCACCGGTCCCGGCCCGGACCGCCGCGGCGGCCCGGCGGGCGCGCGGGGGGCGGGCGGATGCCCCCGTGAGCCGGGCGCCGGTGGCCGGCCCGCCTGCCGGCGGCTTGCTCCGGGGCGGGGGCCCGCGACGGCCAAACGGGGTGCCCGAAGCCGCGTTCGAAGGTACGGTCCATTTCACGGATGCCCATCTCGACCTGGATCTCGGCAAGTTGAGCGTCAGGGCGGAGAACGGCAAGGGCGTCCCGTCCGCCGGCCCGACCACCGGCGGGGAGCCGAAGAACGCCGTGGCGCTGGACCCGCACCACCTTCAGCGCGTCCCCCTCACCGCACACCCCTTCCCCTCCCGTTCCTCCAGGAGTCCTCACCCATGTCCTCCTCCCACCTCCGCCCGGCCGCCGTAGCGGCCGTGCTCCTGACCGCCGCCGCCCTCGGCACCACCGCCTTCGCCCTGCCCGCGATGGCCGAGGGCGGCGGTCCGGCCGCCGGGGCCCAGGCGGCCGCCGCACCGGTCCCGCTCCTGGGCGGCACCCTCGACTGGGGCGTGCGCGACGGCTACCGCAACTACGTCGAGCACATAGCCGGGGGCACGATCACCGCCAAGGACGGCGCCACCGTCAACCGGGACCGCAGCTTCCGCTTCACCTCGGCCACCGGCACCTACGACAAGGACGGCACCCACGCCGTGAAGGCGGCCTTCAAGGGCGCCGTCACCTTCGAGAGCGAGGCCCACGGCTTCACCCTCACGATCGGCAACCTCCGCATCGACACCGCCGCGAAGACCCTGACCGCCGACGTCACCCGGGACGGCAAGTTCACCGCGGACGTCGTCGTGGCCAAGGTGGCCTTCGCCGACGGGAACACGACCGGCCTCAGGACCACCCTCACCAAGCAGTTCGCCGACCTCCTCGGCTACCCCGACTACGCCGACCAGGACGGCGACAAGCTGACGGCGGCCCTGGAGCTCCCCAAGTCCCCGACCGACCCGACGCCGTCGTCCCCCGCCTCCTCCTCGGCCCCCGCTCCCACCCCTTCCGCCCCCTCCACCACC
>NZ_JZWV01001064.1 GCF_000966975.1 Streptomyces katrae
GTGTATAAGATACAGGTGCTCCCGCCCTGTCCGGGGAGGGCTACCGCGAGGTGCTGGAGCTGCTGCGGGAGTTCTCCCCGCTGGTGCAGGCCCTGCCGCCGCGGGCCGCGCTGGTCCAGGTGCGCGGGGCCCGGCGGTACTTCGGCGCCGACGCCGCCCGGATCGCCGAGGTGGTCCGGCTGCGCGCCGTGGCCCGGCTGGGTACGGACGTGCGGATCGGGGTCGCGGACACCTGGGCGGTGGCGGCCATGGCCTCCGCCCGGATCACCGGCCCCGGCGGGGTCCTGGCCGTGCCCGCGGAACAGGTACCGGGCTTCCTCGCACCCCTGCCGGTGGGGTCCCTGTACGGGCTCGGCTCCCGCCAGGCCGAGGCGCTGCGCGGGTTCGGGCTGCACACCGTCGGGGCGCTCACCCAGGTCCCGCCCGGGGTCCTCGAACGGATCCTCGGCAAACGGGCCGGCCGGCTCGTCGCGGAGCGCGCCCGCGGGATCGACCCGCGCCCGGTCACCCCGCGCGGCCTGCCCTCCTCCGCCGCCGTCCGCACCGGCTTCGCCCGCCAGGAGCTGGACGGCCCGCACGCCCGCGCCGCGCTGCTCGGCCTGGTGGTCCGGCTCGGCGCCCAGCTGCGCGGACGCCGCCAGGCCGCCCGGTCCCTGTGCCTGACCCTGCAGTTCGCGGGCGGCACCCGGTGGGAGAGGTCCCGGCGGCTGACGGAACCCTCCGCCCACGACGAGGACCTCCGCACCCTCGCGTACCGCCTGATGGACGCGGCGGGCCTGCAACGGGCCCGGCTGACCGGCATGGTGCTGCGGGCCGAGGACCTCACCGCCGCGGAGGCCGTGACCCGGCAGCTCTCGCTGGACCCGGTCCGCGAGGCCCGCCTGACGGTGGAGGCCGCCATCGACCGCGCCAATGCCCGCTTCGGCCCGGGCACGGTCAGGCCGGCGACGGTCCCGGCCGGGCTCGCCCGGGAGCCCCTCCCCGCGGCGGCCGGGGGAGTCTGAGGCCCGGGGCGGAGCCCCCGGCGGCGGACCGGTACCCGCTCACGGGCGCGCACGGGACTTAGGCGGCGGCTCAGAGATCGCCCAGCATCAGCCGGGCCGTCTCCGTGCGCAGCGGGGTGGTCTGGGCCTGGATCAGGTGGAACTGGGCCTCCCGCGAGAGCCGCCCCGCGGTGTGCCCGTACTGGACCGCCCGGCCCCCGGCCACCGCCACGCAGGCCGCCGCCGACCGTACGGCCAGGTCCAGGGCGGCGGCCCGCAGCGACAGCCGGGCCCCGGTCTCCTCGCCGGCCGGCACCTCGTCGCGCAGGGCGTAGGCCTCGGCGCGCAGCCGGGCGGTCTTCTCGGCGAGGCGCAGGCCGAGTTCCCCGTACGGCGCCGAGCGGAGCAGGAAGTCCGCCGTGGCGCGCAGCTGGCCGAAGACGGCCGGCTGGGCGTCGGCGTTCTCCAGGTCGTAGGCCCGGACCCAGTCCGCCCGCGGTACCACGGCGAGCACCCGGGAGTCGGGCACCAGGACCCCGCGCAGCTCGACGGAGGCCGTGTGCGTCCCGCCCATCGCCCACAACGGGGCCTCCTCGACGGTGCTCAGCCCCTCCGCCCCGACCCCGGGGGCGCAGTCGACCAGGGCGAGGAGCGCCTCGTCGGAGCCGGTGACGGCCCCGGCGTACAGGGAGTCGGCCACCCCCCAGCCCGTCACCCACGGCATCCGC
>NZ_JZWV01001065.1 GCF_000966975.1 Streptomyces katrae
CGCCCGGCCAGCCGCCATCCGCCCGGCACCCGCTCCGCCGTGACCGGCGGGTGCGGGCGGCGCAGGAAGGCGTAGCCCGCCGTCGGGCGCCGCTCCCCGCGCACGAGGGCGGGCAGCCAGCTCTCGCGCAGGGCGGTGCCCGCCGCGCCGGAGGCCTGGACGAGGGCCTTGGCCAGCGGGACGTGCTGGGTCCACACGAACCAGGTCGACGGATCCACCGCCGCCAGTACCTCGTGGACCTCCCGGACCACCTGACGGGGCGTGAGGCCGGAAAGGGGCCCCGGTTCGTATCCGATCAGCCCGTACGCCCCGCAGGCGGCGAGCGCGTCCAGGTGCGTACGGGGCACCCCCTCGGCCGCCGTCCGCTCCGCCCCGGGCCGCAGCACCCGTACGGCGGCCTCGGTGACGGCGGCGACCAGCGGGTCGGCCGCCAGGTCGGGCGGGGTGGCCAGGGCGGTACCGGCTCCGGGGGCGTCGGGCATGGCGGCGGTCACCTCGGGGTGGGGGTCGGAACGCGTCCATCCTTCCCGAGCGGTACTGGAGGCACGCTGGACACGCGAGTTTTTACCGCCGCGTAACTTCCAAGTCTTGCTACTCGCCCGTAATTTGGCGGCAGCAGCCCCCCTTGTGATCCGGATCACGGGACGGAACCCCCACGCCATTCCCCTTGACCGCGAGGAGATCACACGATGCTGCCCTGGAGACGCCTGCTCCGCCCGCTGGCCGTCCTCACCCTGGCCGCCGCCGCGCTCGTCGCCCCCACCGGCGCGGCGCAGGCGGCGTCCGCCCCCAGCAGCGGCTGGAACAACTGGTCCTGCAAGCCCTCGGCCGAACACCCCCGCCCGGTGGTCCTCGTCCACGGCACGTTCGGCAACTCCGTGGACAACTGGCTCGGGTTCGCCCCGTACCTGGTCCACCGCGGCTACTGCGTCTACTCCCTCGACTACGGCCAGCTGCCCGGAGTGCCCCTCTTCAACGGGCTCGGGCCCATCGACAGGTCGGCCGGCCAGCTCGACGCCTTCGTGGACAAGGTGCTGGCCTCCACCGGCGCCGCCAAGGCCGACCTCGTCGGCCACTCCCAGGGCGGCATGATGCCGCGCTACTACCTGAAGTTCCTGGGCGGCGCCGCCAAGGTCAACGCCCTCGTCGGCCTCGCCCCGGACAACCACGGCACCACCCTGTCCGGACTCACCCAGCTGCTCCCGTACTTCCCCGGAGCGGCCGACCTGATCAGCACGGCCACCCCGGGCCTGGCCGACCAGATCGTCGGATCGCCCTTCCAGCAGAAGCTGAACGCGGGCGGGGACACCGTCCCCGGCGTCTCCTACACCGTCATCGCGACCCAGTACGACGAGGTGGTCACCCCCTACCGGAGCGCCTTCCTCAACGGGCCGGACGTCCGCAACGTCGTCCTCCAGGACCTGTGCCCCCTGGACCTCTCGGAGCACGTGGCCATCGGCCTGACCGACCGGATCGCCTGGCACGAGACGGTCAACGCCCTCGACCCGGCGCACGCGGAACGGACCACGTGCGCCTCGGTCTTCGACTGACCCCGCCCCGCTAGCGCACGCTCCGCCGCACCCCGGAGGCTCGGCGGCGGGCCACGGCGAACAGCACGGCCGCACCCACGGCCACCACCCCGGCGCCCGCGATCGCGATCGCCGGGGTGGCGCCGTTCCCGCCGGTCTCCGCGAGGTTCCCGCCGTCCCTGCCGCCGAGGGGGGAGGGCGACGCGGCGGGGGCCGGCGCGGCGGCGGCCGGGGAGACGGTTCCCCGGCCGTTCGTCGCCGGGTCGTCGTCGCCGTGGCCGCCGTGCTCCACGGTGGACTTGCCCGCGCCGTCGGAGATCTGCCGGTCCGTCGGCGCCTTGGGCGGCTCGACGGGAGCCGGCCGCGAGGGCTGCGCCGACGCGCTCGCGGTGCCCGCACCCGGGGCGGCCCCGGTTCCCGGCGCACCCCCCGTACCCCCTCCGTCCTTGCCGAAGACGACATCGGAGCAGGTGTAGAAGGCCTCGGGGCTGTCCGACCGCTGCCAGATGCTGAAGACGACGTGCCGCCCGCTCTTCTTCGGCACGACCCCGCTGAACACGTAGTCGCCGTTCTGCATGGCCGGGTCGGTGGCCTTCGCGAAGGGGGCGGGCTCCAGGTCGGACCACTTCAGCGGCTTCGACGGGTCGTAGCCGTCCTTCGTCACGTAGAGCTCGAAGGAGCCCTTGTGCGGGGCGGTCCCCTTGTAGCGGAAGGTGTGGGCCCCGGCCGTCATGGGGGTGGCCGGCCAGTCGGTACGGGCCAGGTCCAGCCCCTTGTACTTGGGGTTGCCCGCCGAGCACAGCCGGCCGTCGGGGATCAGCGACCGGCTCTTCCCGGCGGCGTTCGCGATGTTCACCGCGTTCCAGTCGTAGAAGGCCTGCACGCCGCTCGCGGCGAGAAGGAGTGCGCGCCGCTCGCGGCGACGGCCGCCTTGCAGGCCGCCGACTTCGGCGCCTCGGGCCCCTCCGCGTAGCACGCCGCCACCCGGCTGACCGGGTCCGTCATCGACCCGTGGGCGGCCGCCGGAACGGCCGCGTACGCGGCCACCGCGAGCGGGGCCAGGCCGGCGGCGACGATACGGGCGGCGGTGCGGCGACGGCGTGCGGGCATGGGTGGATCTCCTTCGGGCGCGGGGCAGGGGTGCACCAGCGGAACCGACCGCCACGGCACCGCCCCGGTACGGGGTCCGGCGCCGCCGCAGGCCTCCCTGGCCCCGCCAAGCTAGCCCGCACCGACCCCCGTCCGGCCGTCTTCGGGCCCCCGGAGGGGATCCTTAGGCTCCGCTTAAGGAACCGCTAAGCACCCCCACAGGAAGGCCGCCGGAGCTACCCCAGCAGCGCGGTCAGGCCGCCCGCCGAGCGGGCCTGCTCCTCCAGCGCGTCCAGCGCCCGCACCGCGCGGGCCGCGGCCTCGGGGTCGCTCGTGGCGAGCCCGCTCTCCGCGAACTCGTCCTCGTCCAGCCGCAGGACGGTCTTCCCGTCCGCCGACACCCACAGGTCCAGGTCCAGGTCGTCCACGAGGATCCCGCCCTCGCGGACCACCGCCGGGCGGGTGACGTCGCAGTACCAGCCCTTCAGGACGCCCTCGCCCGTCCGGACCTCCTTGACCGCGTACCAGCGCGTGCGCCAGAAGTGCTCGACGAACACGTCGCCGGGCTCGAAGCGGACGAACCCGAAGTCCCGTACCCCTTCGGCCGCCCACGGGGCCCGCACCGAGATCCGGTCCCCGTCGTCGGACACCTGGGCCGCCGGGTAGCTGATCTTGGTCCGGCCGTCCTTGGTGAGGGTGACGGTCCAGGTGGTGCTCATCGTGGTGCTCCTCCAAGCCTCTTCGTGAAGCGCGTTTCGGTCGCGCAGATCTCGTAGCCGAACCACTTGTTGATCGCGAGCATCGGTCCGTTCCCGGCGTCGTTCCCGGTGAAGGCCTCGGTGTACCCCGCCGCGCGGGCCCGGCGCAGCGAGTCCGTCTTGGCGAGCTTGGCCAGGCCGCGGCCGCGGAAGGCGCGCCGGGTGCCGGTCATCCCCGAGAGGTAGCGGGTACGGCCGTCGGTCCGGGCGGCCGAGAAGGCGGCCACCTCCCCGCCGACGAGGACCACCGAGGTCAGCCCGTGGTCGAGCGTCGGGTCGTGCCAGACGCCGTCCAGCCACCCCTGGTAGTCGTCGAGCGAGGCCGGGACGTCGCCCGGCTCGTCGGCCGTCGCCTCGGCGTCGGCCTCGAAGAGCGGCCTCGGATCGGCGGCGAAGGCGGACGCCGGGCGCAGTTCCACCCCGGCCGGCAGCTCGCGGGGGAGCGGCGGCAGGGTGGCTTCCGCCAGGTCCAGGCGCAGGAAGTTCGAGGAACGGCTGGGGCGGTAGCCGTGCCGCTCGGCGAAGGCCCGGTTCGCGGGCTCGTCGAGCACCCAGGTGTAGGCGTCCACGGCCCCCTGCGCGACGAGGTGCTCCTCCGCCGTGCGCAGCAGGGCGGTGCCGGCGCCGCGGGCCCGGGCGGCGGGGTCGACGTAGACGTTGGCGTACGACTGGCCCGGCCGGGGACTGTCGTGGGCCAGGCCCACCTCGGCGGTGCCGACGACACGCCCGTCTGCGTTCTCGGCGACCAGGAGGCGCAGGCGGGCGTCGGGATGCGCGGAACCGAGGGTGAAGGCCACCCCGTCGACGGTGGTGACCATGAAGGGCAGGGCGGCCTGGCGCACCCGTACGACGGCCTCGGCGTCGGCCGGGTCGTCGGGGCGCAGGTCGCGGACGTGCAAGGCGTGGAGGGTCATGGGGCCGACGTTACGGGCGGATCCGCCACCGGCGCCTGCGAATTACAATCGGCGCGTGACCTCGACCAACCCCCTCAGGCTCAGGATCGACGGCGCGGCCGGCTCGGCGGCCCCGTACGAACAGCTGCGCGCGCAGATCGCGGACCAGGCCCGGTCGGGCCGGCTTCCGGTGGGCTTCAAACTGCCGACGGTGCGGGGGCTGGCGGAGGAACTGAGGCTGGCGGCGAACACCGTCGCCAAGGCGTACCGGGCGCTGGAGGCCGACGGCGTGATCGAGACGCGGGGGCGGAACGGGACGTTCGTCGCGGCGGCGGAGGGGTCCTCGCGGGAGGCCGCCCTCGCCGCGCAGTCGTACGCCGACCGCGCGCACCGGCTGGGCCTCACGGAAGCCGAAGCCCTCTCCGCAGCCACGGCGGCCCTCCGGGCCCGCTACGCCGCCGAGTAGCCCCGCAGGTTCCGCTGCGCGGTGCGCGCTCCCCGCCCCGCCCTTCGCCCGTTCCCCGGG
>NZ_JZWV01001066.1 GCF_000966975.1 Streptomyces katrae
TCAAACGCCGGCGGGGCTATCCATAGCCCCGCCGGAGCGGCGCGTCAGAGATAGAGCCCCGCCTCCGACTGGGACTGGGCCGGGACGACCGCAGCCGGTGCCGTCCCCCGCCGGAGGGCGAAGAGTTCCGCCAGCGTCGCCCCTTCCCGGGACACCCCCTCGTCCGTCCCGAGCCACTCCACCGCCTCCCCGCGCGTCAGCGGGCCGACCTCGATGCGGGCCAGGCACCGGCCCGGCCGGACCACCGCCGGGTGGAGCCGCTCCAGGTCCTCGTTGGTGGTGACGCCGACCAGGACGTTGCGGCCCTGCCCCAGCAGACCGTCCGTCAGGTTCAGCAGCCGCGACAGCGCCTGCCCCGCCGTGTGCCGTGCCTCGCCGCGGATCAGCTCGTCGCAGTCCTCCAGCAGCAGCAGCCGCCAGCGCCCCTTGGCGGTGCCCTCGTCCTCGCCGATCGCGATGTCCATGAGGTAGCCCACGTCGTTGAACAGCCGCTCGGGGTCCAGGACGCAGTCCACCTGGCACCAGTCCCGCCACGACCGCGCCAGCGTCCGCAGCGCGGAGGTCTTCCCCGTCCCCGGCGGCCCGTGGAGCAGCAGCAGCCGCCCCGCGATGTCGTCCGGGGTGACCTTCATCAGCCGGTCCATCGCCGCCGCCACCGGCGCCGTGTAGTTCGGCCGCACCTCCGCCCACGTACCGGCCGAGATCTGCCGCGTCGTGCGGTACGGGCCGCGGCGCGGGGAGACGTACCAGAAGCCCATCGTGACGTTGTCCGGCTGGGGTTCGGGCTCGTCCTGGGCCCCGTCCGTGGCCTCGCCGAGCACCCGCTGCGCGAGCTCCTCGCTGACCGCGGTGACCGTCACGTCCGCGCCCCGGCTCCAGCGGGAGACCAGGACCGTCCAGCCCTCGCCCTCGGCGAGCGTGGCGCTGCGGTCGGTGTCGCGAGCCGAGCGGAGCACGGTGGCCCGCGGGGGCAGCAGCGTCGCCTCCGCCTTCACCCGCTCGATGGTGACGCTCTGCGCGTAGGGCTGCTCGCCGGTCGCGAACCGGCCGAGGAAGAGCGCGTCGACGACGTCCGACGGAGAGTCACTGTCGTCCACGTGGAGCCGGATCGGCAGCGCGTCATGCGGGTCTGCTGGCATGGCGCCCATGATCCGGCACGAACTGGCCTCCCGCACCCGTGTTTCGCCGGATCGGGTCCCAGGTTCCCTCTTCAAACACATCGGGCGTGAAGATTCCGGCGCCAACCCCGCCCCGAAAATTCTTGGCATGAACACTTCCGGCCATCCTCGGCGGCTTGTACCACGGACTCAGGAGTAACCCCCACAAGGAGCCGCACACATGAGCATGAGACTGTCGCGCTTCGCCGCCCTCACCTCCTCCCTGTTACTCGCCGCGGGCGCCGCCCTGTTCGGCGCAGGTCAGGCCGCCGCCCAGGCCGACTTCGGCTACGTCGCCCTCGGCGACTCGTACTCCTCCGGCGTAGGCGCCGGCAACTACGACTCCGCCAGCGGCAGCTGCAAGCGCACCACCCGGGCGTACCCGGCCCTGTGGGCCGCCGCCCATTCCCCGCAGACCTTCTCCTTCACCGCCTGCTCGGGCGCCCGTACGGGCGACGTCCTCTCCGGGCAGCTCGGCCCGCTCAACTCCGGCACCGACCTGGTCAGCATCACCATCGGCGGCAACGACGCCGGTTTCTCCGACGTGATGACGACCTGTGTCCTGCAGTCCGAGTCCACCTGTGTCAACCGCGTCAACCAGGCCAAGGCGTACGTCGACTCCACCCTCCCCGGCCAGCTCGACCAGGTCTACGACGCCATCCGCGGCCGCGCGCCCTCCGCCAAGGTGGTCGTGCTCGGCTATCCCCGCTTCTACCAGCTCAACGGGAGCTGCATCGCCGGTCTCACCGAGGGCGAGCGCTCCGCCATCAACGGCGCCTCCGACTACCTCAACGCGGCCATCGCCAAGCGCGCCGCCGACCACGGCTTCACCTTCGCCCCGGTCGTCGGGGCC
>NZ_JZWV01001067.1 GCF_000966975.1 Streptomyces katrae
TCAACGCGGCCATCGCCAAGCGCGCCGCCGACCACGGCTTCACCTTCGCCCCGGTCGTCGGGGCCTTCACCGGCCACGAGATCTGCTCCGGCGACGCGTGGCTGCACAGCGTCAACTGGACCAACATCGGCGAGTCGTACCACCCCACCGCCACCGGACAGTCCAGTGGCTACCTGCCCGTGTTCAGCGGCAAGGCCTAGCGCGAGGCCTGAGGGCTGACCGCCGCCCTCCCCGCCGGCGTCGACCCCGCTGTCGGCGCCGGCGTCCCCGCGGGTGAGCCCGAGGGGAGCGTGGGAGCGGGGGAGGAGGCCCCGCCCGTCGGGGTCTCCTTCTCGCAGGCCACGGAGAACTCCAGCCAGGCGGAGGTCTTCAGCTGCGGAGCGCGCACCTCCAGCCGTACCGCGTCCTGTACGGTCCCGCCCGCCTTCCCCACGGGTTCGTCGTGGTTCAGCTGACGGGTCCGCGCCCCGCCCGCCTCGTACGTGATGCTCTGCCACGGCTCCGCGGACGTGGAGCCGTCGAGCCTGGCCCAGCGGTACTCCACCACCGCGGGCGTCACGGCCACCTCGATGGTGGCGGTGAACGAGGGCGCGCCCGTAGCCGGCGGCGGGCAGCTGCCGGCGTAGGCGGCGCGCAGCGTGTGCACGTACAGGGTGACGTTCTGCGCGGGTCCCGTGGTCGCCGAAGGCGACGGGGAAACGGACGGGGAAGACGGCGCCGGCGCGGACTCCGGGGGCCCCGCCGTCGCGCCCGAGCCCCCGGCCGGCCCGCCGGCCCCCTTCCCGCCCCCGGTGTCGCGCAGCAGCAGCCACACCAGCAGGGCCAGCACCGCCAGCAGCGCCACGACCCCGACGGTCAGCACCACCCCGGCCCCGCTCCGCCCCTGCGGCTGCGCGGGAAGGGGCGCCGCCGTCAACGGCGGGGCGGCGTAACCCCCCTCGCGCTCGCCCTCGTAGGGCCCCGCCACCACCGCGGTCGGCGCCCCCGGATCCCACCGCGGCCCGCCCGGGTCCCGTACGGCGCCCCCCGCGCCGATGATCCGCAGCATCCGGGCGGCCTCCGCCGCGGGCAGCCGAGCCGCCGGGTCCTTGCGCAGCAGCCCCTCCAGCAGCGGCTCCAGCGGCCCGGCCCGCCGCGGCGGGGGCGGGTCCGCGTCCACCACGGCCTCCAGCGTGGCCAGCGGGGTGTCCCGCAGGAAGGGCGAGACCCCCTCCACGGCCGCGTACAGCATCACCCCGAGCGACCACAGGTCCGACTCCGGACCCGGCTCGCGTCCCAACGCCCGTTCCGGAGCGAGGTATTCGGGGGACCCCATGACCTCGCCCGTCATCGTGAGCGGCGAGGTGCCCGTCAGGCTCGCGATCCCGAAGTCGCTCAGCACCACCCGCCCGTCGTTGCCGACCAGCACGTTGGCCGGCTTCACGTCCCGGTGCAGCACCCCCGCCTCGTGCGCCGATCGCAGCGCCGCCAGCACCTGTTCACCCAGGTGCGCCGTCCGCTGCGGGGTCATCGGCCCCTCGCCCGCCAGCACCTCCGCCAGGGAGAGGCCGCGCACCAGCTCCATCACGATCCAGGGCCGGCCCTCCTCGGTGGCCACGTCGTAGACCGTGACCACCCCGCGGTGCGAGACCCGGGCCGCGGCCCAGGCCTCCCGCTCCAGCCGCCGGTAGAGCCGCCCGACCTCGGCCGCGTCCAGTCCGGCGGGCGCGCGCACCTCCTTGACCGCGACCTCCCGGGCCAGCACCTCGTCGCGGGCCCGCCACACCACGCCCATGCCGCCGCGGCCCAGGGGGCCGAGCAGCCGGTACCGTCCGGCGATGACACGCCCGGACTCCACGCCTTCGTCCGCACTCACGCGATCCCCCCTGCGTCATCGGGTGATCACTCCAAGTTAGCGCAGCGGGGCTCCGGTGGCCCCTGTCGTGACGACACTCCCTGCGGCCCTCACCGAGCGTGTTCCCAAGTGCCGTATTTCGTACGGAGAGTGACGGACGACTCCGCTGAGTAATCGTCAACTACCCGTACTCACAGGGGTAATTCACACCACCGGGATACCCGAGGACATTGTGCAGGCGATAGGGTTACCCTGCCCGGGCCGGGTGCCCTCGTACGGGTGGGGAGAGACATGGAACAGATAGCAATGCGCAGCAGGCCGCCCCGCGTGCCTGCCATCACCTGCGGGAGCAGCGCGACCAGCTCGCGCCTCGACCGCCACCTCGCCGTGCTGGGCGGACCCGCCGCCCCGCGCCACGAAGTGGCCGAGGCGACCCTGCTGATGCGCGAGCTCACCTCGCGCGACCACACCCACGTCCAGCGGAGCCGGAGCGCGCGCGTCGCGCTGTTCGCACCGCTGCGCAGGCTGCGGCGCACCCTCTTCGGCAGCCGTCGCGCGTAACCGTCCCCCGCGACCGTCCCCGTAGCGCAGCCGGCCCCGTCCGGCTGCACCCCGGCCCCGTCCCCCTCACCCGGCGTCCTCCGGCGTACCCTGCGCCGGACGGCCCGGCGCCCCGGCCTCAGGCGACCACACCGTCCCCGCGCAGTTCGGCGATCCGCGCGTCCGTCATCCCCAGGGCGCGCAGCAGGGCGTCGGTGTGCTCGCCGAGTGCGGGCACCGCTCCCATCCGCGCCTCGGCGCCGCCCGGCAGCCCGATCGGCGGCAGGAGCGCCCGCAGCCGGCCGGCCG
>NZ_JZWV01001068.1 GCF_000966975.1 Streptomyces katrae
TCCTCGGCCAGCTCCGGCCGCTCCAGCACCTCGCGGGCCAGCCGCCGCCACTCGCGGTCGTTCTGCACCGACAGCAGCACCCGGTCCCCGTCGGCCGTCGCGTAGGCGTCGTACGGCGCGATCACCGCGTGCGCCAGGCCCGTCCGCACGGGCTGCTCCCCGCCGTGCATCGTGTGGTGCAGCGGATGCCCCATCCACTCGGCGAGCGACTCCAGCATCGAGATCTCCACCGGCCCGCCGCGCCCCGTGGTCCCGCGCCGCAGCAGCGCCGCGAGCACCCCGGAGAAGGCGTACATGGCGGCCGCGATGTCGGCCGCCGGGATCCCCGCCTTCACGGGCCGCTCCGGCGTCCCGGTCACCGAGACCAGCCCCGCCTCGCACTGCACGAGCATGTCGTAGGCCCGCTTGTGGGCGTACGGGCCCCCCTCGCCGTACCCGGAGATGTCCACGGCGACCAGCCGCGGGTAGCGGGCGCACAGCGCCGCCGCGTCCAGCCCGAGCCGGGCGGCGGCGCCCTGGGCGAGGTTCTGCACGAACACGTCGGCACCGTCGAGCAGGGCGTGCAGCACCTCCAGCCCGCGCGGGTCCTTCAGGTCCAGCGCGAGGGACTCCTTGCCCCGGTTGGCCCAGACGAAGTGCGAGGCCAGGCCCCGGGCGGCGGTGTCGTAGGCGCGCGCGAAGTCACCGCCGTCGGGGCGTTCCACCTTGATCACCCGGGCTCCGAGGTCGGCGAGCTGACGGGTGGCGAAGGGGGCGGAGACGGCCTGCTCGACGGCGACGACGGTGAGACCGGCCAGGGGGAGGGGTTCAGTGGCTGCCATGGGCTCTGCCTACCGGGTGGAAGCGGGATCTGTCACCCGTCTGCGGAGCCCGCGTCCCCGGGGATGTCCGGATTCGGTGCGTATGGTGCGTTGGCCTCCTCCGTCGACCCGTCGGAAGGAAGGCCGGACGAGAACCACCACCGCCCTCTGCCGGACGGCGGTCGTCCTGGCGGCGCCGGGCGGGAGAGGGTGGGGCGCTCAGAGCAGGGCGAACTGGCCCCCCGGGCCCTCCTCCTGATGGTCCAGCACCGATGCCGGGCGACGGGACCAGCGCGGCGGCGGCAGCACCCCGGCCGCCGCCAGCTCGGCCGGCGGGAGCGGCGGCCCGGGCGTGAACGCCGCCCGCTCCGGCGCCAGATCGGCCAGCAGGGCCAGCGTCGTCACCAGGGCGAGCAGATCCGAGGTCCAGGCCTGCGGCCACTCGGCGGGCCCGAACCCCTCCAGGCCCCGCGCCTCCGGCTCGCGGTGCGCGCACCGGGCGGCGAACCAGGACTCCAGCACCCGTACGCCCTGCGCCTCGTACTCCCACGCCCCGGCCGGAACGGGGGAGACGGCCCCGTCCCCGACCGTCAGGGTCTCCGTCTCCGGGTCGTACCCGAGCTCCTGCGGCCAGACCGTCACCGCCGCCCGTACGTACGGGCGCCGCCCGCCGGGCAGCCGGGGCGGTTCCCCGCCGCGCGCACCGCGCAGCTGGACGGTGAGCAGGCGGTGGCCCAGCTCCACCCCGGCCCGCCAGCGCCCGGGGTCGGCGGGGAGCGGGACCTCGTACCCCCGGATCCCGGGGCGGCCGGCGGCGAGGATCCAGCACAGCACGTCCTCCGGGGTGACCCAGCCGCCGTACCGCCCGCCCAGCAGGGGCGCCAGGCCCGGCGCGAGGTTCGCCTCGGTGCCGCCCGGGCGCCGGTGCAGCGGGCGGATCCGGCCGAGCCGGCCGGCCGGGAGGTGGGCGGTGACCAGCAGGCCCGGGTTCTCCAGCAGGAACAGCTGCTGCCCGTCCAGGACCCGCCACAGCTCCGGGCGCGCCGCGTCGATGAGCCGCTGGTCGGGCAGCAGCCACTGCTCGTCGAAGGGCGCGCGGAGCACCCGTACGGGGTCGGGGAAGGGGCCGGGGTCGTCGGCGAAGCGGGCGGTGGCGGAGCGCTGCCCCGGCAGGGCGGCCGCACCGGCGGAGGGCGTACGGGTCCGGCTCGGGCGGAACAGCCTCTCGCGCTCCGGCCCCTCGGCCCCGGTCAGGGCCGTCCAGCGGGCACGCAGCGTGGCCGGATCGGGGGCCGCGACCCAGGCGCGGCCCAGGCGCAGGCCGCTCACGGACCAGGGCATCAGATCGTCCAGCAGGGGTACGTCTTCGCTCACCCGGCAGATGGTAGCGACGGGCCGCCGGGCCCGGGCCGTGTCCCGGCCGAAGCGTTACGCTCCTTGTGTACGCGTCCGTCACGTACGTACGCATCCGTACCGACCGAGGAGTCGGCCATGAGTCAGTACGACGAGTATTCGACCCCCTCGCAGGCCGAGGGCGAGCGGCTCGACGAGGACATGGACGAGAAGCAGTACCAGCAGAGTCACCACGCGAGGACGGCGCGCACCACGCCTTCGCAGGCCGAGGGCGAGCGCACGACCGAGGAGAACGAGCAGCGGAAGTAGGGCCCGCCCGGGGCCCCGGGACCCCGCCCCGGCGCGTCCGCGACGGTGACCGTGAAGGAGAAGCGGTCGCCCCGGTACCGGATCCGGGCCACGTCGACCACCCGCCCGTCCTCCCCGTAGGTCACGCCGGTGTAGTGCAGGATCGGGCTCAGCAGCGGCACCTGGAGCAGTTCGGCCGTCTCCGGGTCGGCCAGCCGCGCCTCCACGGTGTCCGTGATCCGGCTGATCCGCACGCCGACCACGTCGCGCAGCACCTTGGTCATCGGCCAGCGCTCCAGGTCGGCGAGGTCCACCGCCTCGGCGAGCTCGGGGCGCACCGCGTTCTCCGCCCAGTTGGTCGGCTCCCCGCTCTGGCCGTCGCGCCGCAGGCGGCGGTAGGTGACCACCTCCCGCAGGTCCGGGAAGTGCTCCAGCAGCTCCCCGGACACCGGCGTCCGCTCGTGCCCGATGACCGTCGTCGCCTCACCCGACTGCTGGGCCACGATCGCGTCGACCGAGCCGAGCAGCCGCACCGGGGCGCTGCGGCGGGCGCCCGGCTCGATGAACGTGCCGCGCCGCCGGTGCCGGCTGATGAGGCCCTCGCCCTCGAGTTCCTTGAGCGCCTGCCGCATCGTCAGCACGCTCACCCCGTAGTGCTCGGCGAGCTGTTCCTCGGTCGGCAGGCGCAGCGAGGCGTCCGGGGTGCGGCCGAGTATCGAGGCGCGCAGTGACTGCGACACCTGATACCAGAGGGGCAGCTTCCGGTTCAGCACCAGGGAGTCGGGGGCGAAGGCGGTCACGGGTGGTTCTCCGTACGGGCTGGCGTCCCGGGCGGGGCGGCAGGCTCAACAGCGCGGGGCAGGGAATACTGCGGGGCAGGGAATACTGCGGGGCAGGGGAATACTAGGCGCGGAAGTGCCGTTCGAGACCCTCCCAGACGTCGTCGTATCCGCGCTGGAGGTGCTCGGCGGCGGCCGCCTGGGCCGTGGCGGTGATCGGCCAGCGGGTCTCGAACATGAAGGCCAGGCCGTCGTCGATCTTCTGCGGCTTCAGCTCGGCGGCGCTGGCCTTGTCGAAGGTCTCCCGGTCCGGTCCGTGGGCGGACATCATGTTGTGCAGCGAGCCGCCGCCGGGGACGAAGCCCTCGGCCTTGGCGTCGTAGGCGCCCTCGATCAGGCCCATGTACTCGCTCATCACGTTCCGGTGGAAGTACGGCGGGCGGAAGGTGTCCTCGCCGACCAGCCAGCGCGGGGGCGAAGACGACGAAGTCCACGCCCGCCAGGCCCGGGGTGTCGGAGGGCGAGGTCAGGACCGTGAAGATGGACGGGTCCGGGTGGTCGTAGCTGATGGTCCCGATGACGTTGAACCTGCGCAGGTCGTAGACGTACGGGACGTGCGTGCCGTGCCAGGCGACCACGTCGAGCGGGGAGTGGTCGTAGGTCGCGGTCCAGAGGTTGCCGCAGAACTTGTTGACCACCTCGGTCGGGCGCTCGACGTCCTCGTACGCGGCGACCGGCGCCCGGAAGTCCCGGGCGGCGGCCAGGCCGTTGGCGCCGATCGGGCCCAGGTCGGGCAGCTCGAAGGGCCGGCCGTAGTTCTCGCAGACGTAGCCTCGGGCGTCGCCGTCCAGGAGCTCCACGCGGAAGCGGACGCCGCGCGGGATCAGCGCCACCTCGCCGGGACCGGCGGACAGCAGGCCGAGCTCGGTGCGCAGCAGCAGGCCGCCGCGCTCGGGGACGATCAGCAGCTCGCCGTCCGAGTCGCTGAACACCCGGTCGGTCATGTCGGCGTTGGCGGAGTAGAGGTGGACGGCCATACCGGTGCGCTGGGTGGCGTCGCCGTTGCCGCCGAGGGTCCACAGGCCGGCCAGGAAGTCGGTGCCCGGGGCCGGGTCGGGCAGCGGGTTCCAGCGGAGCCGGTTGGGGTCCGGGACGGTCTCGGTGAAGGGTCCCGTACGCAGGGCGCCGTTGTCGGCGCGGGTGAAGGCCGGGTGTGCGGCGGAGGGGCGGATCCGGTAGAGCCAGGAGCGGTGGTTGTGGCGGCGGGGCTCGGTGAAGGCACTGCCGCTGAGCTGCTCGGCGTAGAGGCCGAGGGGGGCGCGCTGGGGGGAGTTGCGGCCGTGCGGGAGGGCGCCGGGCACGGCCTCCGAGCTGTGCTCGTTGCCGAAGCCGGTGAGGTACTCCAGCGCCTGCGCCGTCTTCCTGGCCTGCTCACTCATGGGGTGCTCCCGCTCCGTCGAAGGAATCCTATGGTCGACAGTAGGATTCCGCGACCCGCGCGTCAACGCCGTCTTTCCGGCCAGGGCCGGCGGCGGCCGGGTTCGTGCGCGGGGGGATCCCAAAAGATGAACATTGCTCTACTCTCTCGCGCATGTCGTGGACCCGCAGGTTCCCTGCCGTGCCGGCGGCGCTCCTCGCCGCCCTCCTCGCGCTCCTGTCCCTCCTCGCCGCCGCGCCCGACGCCCGCGCGCACGAGGAGCGCCCCGTCACCCTCCCCGACGGCTCCGGATCCGTACCGGCCTACCGCGCGGCCGAGCCCGACCTGCTGGTCTGCAAGACCGACCGGGCCGACTTCGAACGCCGGATCGCGGGCTTCCCCGAACAGCTCAGGCAGCGCAACCTCACCCTCTACGAGCGCTGCGCGCAGAGCGGGTACCGCCACCTCCAGGAGGCCGTGGACGCCGTCGACCGGCCGGGGATGAACATCGCGATCCTGCCCGGCCTCTACGAGGAGGAGCCCTCGCTCCCCAAGCCCACGGGGGAGTGCGCCCGCCTCGAGGCCCCGAACTCCGCGCTCGGCTACCAGATCCTGTCCTACGAGCAGCAGGTGCGGTGCCGCCACAACCAGAACCTGGTGGCGGTCCTCGGCAAGAAGGACCTGCAGATCGAGGGCACCGGAGCCGCCCGGACCGACGTGGTCATCGACGCCAAGTACCAGAAGCTGAACGCCATCCGCGCCGACAAGTCCGACGGCGTCTACTTCCGCAACTTCACCGCGCAGCGCACGACCTTCAACTCCCTGTACGTACTCGCCGCCGACGGCTTCGTCATCGACGACGTACTGACCCGCTGGAACGACGAGTACGGCTTCCTGACCTTCGCCAGCGACCACGGCCTCTACAAGAACTGCGAGTCCTACGGCAACGGCGACTCCGGCATCTACCCCGGCAGCGCCTCCAACATCAACGACGGCCGCGGCTACGACGTGCCCCGCTACTCCATCGAGATCACCGGCTGCCACAGCCACCACAACATGGTCGGCTACTCCGGCACCGCCGGGGACTCGGTCTGGGTCCACGACAACGAGTTCGACCAGAACATGGGCGGCGCCTCGATGGACAGCGCCTTCCCCGGACACCCCGGCCTCCCGCAGAACCACGCCCGCTTCGAACGGAACCTGATCCACGACAACAACGCCGACTACTACCACTACGTCGCCGACGGCACCTGCGCCAAACCGCCCGTCGCACGCGGCTACGAACAGGGCGTGGTCTGCCCGCAGATCTCCATGCCACCGGGCACCGGCATCATCACCGCCGGCGGCAACTGGAACGTCTACGAGAACAACTGGGTCTACGGGCACCGGCGCGCCGGCTTCTTCCTCAGCGCGGTGCCGGCCTTCATCCGCGGCGAGGAGAAGTGGTCCAAGCAGACCGACACCTCCCACCACAACCGCTACGCGGGCAACATCCTCGGCAAGGACAGGTCCGGCGCCTCCCGCCCCAACGGCAGCGACGTGTGGTGGGACGGCCAGGGCCGGGGCAACTGCTGGCAGGACGGACCCGACGGCTCCACCCCGGGCACCCTCCCGCAGTGCGGCAGCGCGCGCGGCGAGGTCAGCGGGGCCTCGGCCCGGCTGGTGGGCGAACCGGTCAAGCTGACGCAGCTGCTCGTCTGCGCCGACTACAACGTCCAGGCCAGAAGGCTCCCGGCCGGCTGCGACTGGTACGGGGCCCGGGGCCTGGAGCGGGTCGAGACCCAGATCGCCCTGGCGGTGGCGGCCGTCCTGCTGCTGGTCGGCGGAGCCCTGTGGGGGCGCCGCCTGCGCCGCTCCCGGCTGGGCACGGCGGCCGCCCTGCTGGGGCTGGCCGGCCTGGCCCTGGACGTCGCCGGCTCCACGACCCCCCTGACACACACCCCCGTCCCCGCCCTCGCCCTGCTCCTGCTCGGCCTGTGGTGGACCGGCACCGGCCTGGCCCTGCGCCGCGAACGGCCCTGGCTGGCCCGCCTCACCCTGCTCCTGGGCGCCCTGACCCTGCTCGACGCCTTCGACAAGGCGGTCCTGATGATCCCCTGGATCCCGCTGAGTCCCGCCTGGATCCGGGCCCTGCTCGCGGTGGTGTGGACCCTGTGGGCAGCCGTCGCCTCCGCCCGCCCGGCCC
>NZ_JZWV01001069.1 GCF_000966975.1 Streptomyces katrae
CGCCTTCCCCGTCCATCTCGACCGGCTCGGCGTCCACCAGGACGTACTCGCCGTACCCGTCGAAGTCACCTGGCCCGTCCGCGACACCGATGTGGATCGGGGTCTCGTCCGGCAGGTCCGTGAGAGCTTCACGCAGCCGCGCAGCGGTCCATACCTGCGGGGCGTGCTCGAACATGTCAGCCATGTACCGAAGTTAGGACCACCACCGCCCCCAGCCGCGCGCGCCGCGCCGTCGGCACACCTCCATGCCCCCTCCCGGTCTCGTCGGGCCGGCGGGACGGGTGCTAACTTCCCCTCCCGTGGGGGGACACCAGGACCGGACCAGGGCGGCCTACGACGGGGTCGTCGAGCTGTACGCCTCGCTTTTCGCCGACCGGCTGGAGACCCGGCCCCTCGACCGGGCGATGATCAGCACCTTCGCCGAGCTGGTGCGCGCAACGGGCAACCCGCAGGCCGCCGACGCCGGATGCGGGCCCGGACACCTGACGGCCATGCTCCACGACCTGGGCCTGGACGCCTTCGGGCTCGACCTCTCCCCGGCCATGGTCGCCCACGCCCGGCGGGCCCATCCCGGCCTGCGGTTCGAGGAGGCCCGCATGGAGAGCCTCCCGGTCGAGGACCGCGCGCTCGGCGGGGTACTGGCCCACTACTCGACGATCCACACCCCGCCGGCCGAACTGCCCGCGCTCCTCGCCGAACAGGCGCGCGTCCTGGCCCCGGGCGGCCTGTTCCTGGTGTCCTTCCTCGCCCTGCCCGAGGGCCCGGACCCGGTCCGCTTCGACCACAAGGTGGCCCCCGCCTACAGCTGGCCGGCGGACCGCTACGCCGAACTGCTGGCGAAAGCCGGCCTCACGACGTTCGCCCGGCTGCTCCACGACCCGTCCTCCGAACGCGGCTTCCTGGAAGCCCACCTCCTGTCCCGCCGCTCCTAGACCCGGCCCTCAGCCGCCCACCGCCTTCCTGACCAGCGCCCCGATGCGCTCCTCGCCGGCCGCGGTCAGCTCCGTCACGGCGTAGGAGGTGGCCCACAGGGCGCCGTCGTCGAGTGCCGCCTGGTCGCTGAAGCCGAGCGTGGCGTACCGCGACTTGAACTTCTCCGCGCTCTGGAAGTGGCAGACGACCTTGCCGTCCCGGGCGTACGCGGGCATCCCGTACCAGAGCCTGGGCGCGAGCTCCGGAGCGGCGGCCTTGATGATCTCGTGGATCCGCTCGGCGAGGACGCGGTCCGCCTCCGGCATCTCGGCGATCTTCGCGAGCACGTCCTGCTCCGCGGCCGCCTCCTTCTCGGCCCGGGACAGACCGCGGCGCGCCGCCGCCTTCTTCTCCTCGTGCGCGTGGTCCTTCATGGCGGCCCGCTCCTCGGCGGTGAATCCGCTGTACTGCTCGGTGTTCGGCTTCGTGGACGCCATGACGGGTTCCTCTCGTACAGGGGCGAACGGGGAGCGGGCGACGGCCGCGGTGGAAGCGGTGCCTGCCATGACCTCACGCTACGAGCCGCGCGGCGGCCGGAGCTTCTCGATTCCTGACCGGTCCCGGGACTCGATTCCTGACCGGTCCCGGGACCCGCCCCGCCACGAAGGCCCCGGGCGGTACGCCGACGAGCTCGGTGAAGCGGCTGGTGAACGCTCCCGGCGACGCGCAGCCGACCGCGGAGCAGACCTCGGTGACAGCGAGGCCGCCCCGCCCCAGCAGCACCGTCGCCCGCTCGATGCGA
Organism: Streptomyces katrae; assembly: GCF_000966975.1. GTDB lineage: Bacteria > Actinomycetota > Actinomycetes > Streptomycetales > Streptomycetaceae > Streptomyces > Streptomyces katrae. Next base: position 1,715 of record NZ_JZWV01001069.1, read on the forward strand.
CGCTTCATCAGGTACCCGTACGGCGACTCGCCGTAGGCGGCCCGGAACTGCCGGCTCAGCTGCCCGGCGGACATGTTCACCTCCCGGGCGAGCGCCTCCACGTCCAGCGGCCGCGCGAATTCCCTGTCGATCCGGTCCCGGACGCGGCGCAGCCGCGTCAGCTCGGCCAGCCGCTGCGCCCGGACCCGCGCACGTCCCCATTCGGGCTTGCACATCAGAACCCTCCCCCTCAGCGGAGCTGCTGGATGCGGATCAGGTTGCCCGCCGGGTCGCGGAACGCGCAGTCGCGGACCCCGTACGGCTGCTCGGTCGGCTCCTGGACGACCTCGGTGTCACCGGCCTGCACCTTCTCGAACGTGGCGTCGAGGTCCGGGGTGGCCAGCAGGATCCAGCCGTAGGTGCCCTTGGCCATCATCTCGGTGATCATGCGGCGCTCGTCCTCGGTGATGCCGGGATCGGCGGCGGGCGGTGCCAGAAGGATCGACGTACCCGGCTGACCGGCCGGCCCGACCGTGATCCAGCGCATCCGGCCCTGCCCGACGTCGCTACGGACCTCGAAGCCGAGGACGTCGCGGTAGAAGGCGAGCGACGCGTCCGGGTCCTCGTGCGGAAGGGAGGTCGTGTGAATGCTGATGTCCATGCTCAGCAGGCTAGATCCGGCGAGGCGCCCCCCGCTTCTCGATTCCTGACCGATCCGCCCGGACACCCCGCGTCCACGGGAGAGTTCGGCGGGGACGCCCCGACCGCCCTCGCCCGCCCCGACCCGGATGCCCGACGGCACGACGGTCCCCGCGACGCCCCGCGCTGGCAGAGTGTCCCCATGCAGATCCGGATCGAGGCGTTCGACCTGCCGGGCCTCACCTGTGCGGCCGGCCCCGGGTTTCCCGGGTACGGCGACATCCACGTCGCCGTGCAGCCACGGGCACGCGACGGCCGACTGCTCGTCCCCCACCCCGGCGACGCCCCCTCGGCAACCTGGACGCTGGACTGCACCGCGCACCGCCGCCCCGGAGGCGGTATCGACCTGACGGGCCCCTGGATCCAGGGCGGTCCCGGCCGGCGGTTCGTCTACCTGACCTGGAACGGGACCGACACCACCGGTACCACGACCATGTTCCGCCGGGCCAAGCTCATGCTCGACGCGGTGGACCCGTCGGTCGCCGAAGCGGCAGCGGAGCGCGGCCTGCTGATCGCCCGCCTCGGCCTGACGGACGCTCAGGGACACCCCCTCTGCGCCGCGGTCCGCCCCCCGGCCGTCACCTGGTCGGCGGCCCCGCCCACCTTCCGGCGGGCGCGGCCCCGCTAACCGCGCCGCCCGGCGAGCAGCCCGTCCACCAGGGCTCGCAGCCCGTCCTCGTAGGTGTCCTCGGCGGTCAGTGCCGCCCAGCGCTCCGACGCCTGTGCCAGGCGGGGCAGTTCCGCCGGGTCGAGGTCGGCGAAGACGTGCTCGCGGTACGTCGCCCGGTCGTCGTCCGCGCGCCGCCGGGCCGCCGTCGCCCTGACCACGATCTCTCCGGCGGTGTAGTACCAGATCGCACGGTAGCCGTGCACGGCCCGGTCGAGGGGGAGTCCGCACTCGACCAGGCCGTCGACGATCTGCTCCACGAACCACAGCGCGGACGTGGACATCAGGTCGTCGGCGGTCAGCACCTCCACGATCCAGGGACACGCGGCGAGCGCGTCGTGGACCGCGCCGGCGGCGGCGACGACGCGTTCGCGGGAATCGGCGGGGAGCCGGGACCGGCGCAGCGTCCGCGCGGCGTAGTCGTCCAGCAGCAGGACGAGCAGCTCTTCCTTGTCGCGGACGTGGTGGTAGATGGCCATGGGCGTACTGCCCACCTCCGCGGCCAGTCGCCGCATGGTCAGCCCTTTCACTCCCCCCTCGGCCACGATCCGGCGAGCGGTATCGATGATCTCCTCGCGAGAGATGCGGGCAGGCCGGCCCGGGGCTTTGCGCGGTGCGGAAGGTTGCGGCATGCCCCCATCATCCCCCAGGTGTCGACAAGGGCCACCCTCTGACGTACTTTTTCTTACACGTACGGAAATCTGTAGGAGGGACACGCCATGAACCCCGTGAACGCCACGACCCCCACCGCTGTCGACCTGTTCGCCTCCGCACTGCACTTCCACCCCGACGGCGAAGTCCGCGCCGCCGGACGACGGATGGGGAACGGCGACTCCGGCTCCTGGCAACTCGCGGCGTTCCACGCGGAGACCGACGCCGACGTGCACGCCGACCACTGGGAGATGCATCCGGAGGCCGACGAAGCGGTGTGCTGCCTGACCGGCGGCGCACGCATCCACTTCCGTCCCGCGGGGCCCGACGACACCACGGACACCGCGGACGCCGGCGACACGGTGCAGCTCAAGCCGGGCACCGCCGTGATCGTCCCCCGCGGCCGCTGGCACCGCGTGGAACTGGACGCCCCCAGCGACCTGATGTCCATCACCCTCCCCAACGGCACCCGCCACGAGAAGCGCACCGGAACCCGCTGAACGAGCAGGTGGGCGGCCCCCAGGATCTGCGTGCGGAACGGGGCACCGACAATCTTCCCGAGAACGGAAACCAAGGATGACGAACGAGACGTCAAGCAGGGAAAGCACGAGCGCCGGTCCGGGTCTCACCCTCGCCGCGGTGGCCGTCGTGCAGTTCATGGTCTCGCTGGACCTGTCGGTCGTGAACGTCGGTCTCCCGGAGATCGCCACCGGCCTCGGCTTCAGCGCGATGGGCCTGACCTGGGTGATCCACGCCTACGCCCTCTCCTTCGGCGGGCTGCTGCTGCTGGGCGGCAAGGCCGCCGACCGGTACGGCCGCAAGCGGGTCCTGCTCGTCGGGCTGGGGCTGTTCGGACTGGCCTCCCTCGTCGGGGGCTTCGCCCAGGACCCGGGCCAGCTCGTCGCCGCGCGGGCGGCGCAGGGCGTCGGGGCCGCCGCGCTCGCCCCGGCCGCCCTGGCGCTGCTGACCGCGGCGTTCCCCACCGGCAAGCCGCGCGTACGGGCCTTCGGGGTCTGGAGCGCGATGAACGCGGCGGGCGGCGCCCTCGGCGTCCTGGCCGGCGGGCTGCTCACCGAGTACGCCGGCTGGCGCTGGGTGATGTTCATCAACGTGCCCATGGCCCTCGCGGCGCTGGCCATGGCCTGGCGAGGCATCACGGACTCCCGGCCCGCCCGCGGCGCCGGCCGGCCCGACATCCTCGGCGCCGTACTGGCCACCGCCGGCCTGGGCCTGCTGGTCTTCGGCGTCGTCCGCACCGACCAGTACGCGTGGACCTCGCCGGTCACCCTGACGACGCTGGCCGTCGCCGTCGCGCTGCTGGTCGCCTTCGTCCAGGTGGAGCGGACCACCTCCCGCGAACCGCTGGTGCGGCTCGGCCTGTTCGCCAACCGCTCGGTCGCCGGCGCGAACGCCTACAACCTGCTCGTCGGCGCGGCCATGGCCTCGGCGTTCTACTTCATGTCCCTCTACCTCCAGCGGGTCCTCGGCACCGGTGCGGCGATGACCGGGCTGATGTTCCTGCCGTTCGCCCTCGGCGTGGTCGTCGGCTCCGTGCTGGCCATCAAGCTCGGCTACCGGATCGCTCCGCGCACCCTCATGATCTGCGGCGCCCTCCTCACCGCGACCGGCTTCGCCTGGTTCAGCCTGATCAGCCCCGACGGCTCGTTCGCCGGCGACGTCCTCGGCCCCTCCCTCATCGCCAGCGTCGGCTTCGGCCTCTGCCTCGGGCCGGTCGTCTCGACCGCCACCGCGGGCGTCGCCCCCCACGAGGCCGGCACCGCCTCGGGCCTGCTCAACAGTTCGCGCCAGATCGGGGCCTCCCTGGGCCTGGCCGCCCTGGGCACCGCCGCCGAACACCGCACCGGAGCCTCCCTCAGCCCCGCGGACCTCAACGCCGGGTACGCCGTCGGGCTGATCCTCAGCGCCGCGCTGCTGGTCGTCGCCGCGCTCATCGCCCTCACCGTCCTGCGCAAGGGCGGGGCGCCCGCGGAGGCGGCCGCGGTGCCACGGCGGACTTCACCGACGCACTGGGCCGCGGGCTCGCCGCCGCGCCCGACCTCCGGGACCTCGACGCGATGAAGGCCGGCCCGGAAGCCGACGGCCCCCGGCTGGGTGGGAGCGCGGTCCGCTGGGCGTCCGTACGGCTCGGCGCGGTGCTGGAACGCCGGATCGCGGAGGAGGGCGCCCCGGACGAGGCCGAGCTCGACCCGCGCCACCTGACCCGATTCTCCCGCACCGTGCTGCCGGTGCCCCCGACCGCGCACCGTGGAACACGGCGAGGCCGAGACGGAACTGCTCGTCGACGACCAGGCCGGCGCCGTTGCGGTGCATGGCTGCGGGTGTGGAGTGGTGGACGTCGCGGACCGGCCCAACGACCGGCAGCCGGTCGGCACTTCCTGGTCCGGCTTCGACACCGCCCGCCGCAGCGCCGTCGACGAGGCGGTGGAAGACCCCTGCCCTGGCTCGTGCCCGTCCCCTGCTGCCTCGCCGCAGTCGCGGTACCGCGCACACTGGAGCGCGTACTGCCCGCCCATGTGCAGAGGGAGACCGCCGATGCGTGAGAGCGCGCCCGGGACCACCAGCCACCTCGAGGAGTTCCGCGACGTATACCACCGGGTCTACCGGGAACCCCCGTACCACGAGGACGCGTCGGACGCCGACGCCTTCGCCGGGCAGCTGGCCGAACACGCCGCCCTGCCCGGCTTCTCGGTGACCACGGTGACCGCCGGGGACACCCTCGGCGGCTTCGCCTACGCCGTCGAGCCCGCGCCGCCCCGGCTGCGCGGACCGCTGTTCTACGTCTACGAGCTGGCGGTCCTGCCGGAGCTGAGGGGCCGCGGGTACGGGCGCGAACTGCTCGAACGGCTGCTGGCCGGGCGCACCGAACCCCACGCCGTGCTCGCCGCCTCGAACCGGGCTCCGGCCCGCGAGCTGTACCGGCGGTGGGGCTGGGCGAAGGCCGGCGAACTCACCGGTCCGCCGCACGGCGTGGACCTCCTCACCCGCCTCCTGACGCCCGCCCCCTGACACCCCCTCCGGCCCCGGAAAGCGGGCCCCGCCCCCCGAACAGACTCAGCGCGCCCCCCGGCCC
>NZ_JZWV01001070.1 GCF_000966975.1 Streptomyces katrae
GGTCAACATCTACAGCCTGCCGGTCGAGGCGGCCCTCACCCGGCACCCCGCCATCGCCCGGGCCGTCGTCGTCGGCCGGCCCAGTGCCGTCACCGGCGAGGAGGTCTGCGCCTTCCTCGTACCGGCTCCCGGTCACACGCCGAGCCAAGCGGCCGCCGTCGAGGCATGCGACCTGGTGGCCCGCGACCTGGCCCCCGCGCACCGCCCGACGGCGGTCTTCTGGGAACCCGACATCCCCCTCACGGACCGCGGCAAGCCCGACAAACGCCTCCTCCGGTCACGCGCAGAAGCCGGGACACCCCGCCCCGGCGCCCCGCCCGCCCCCGGCCGCTGAACCCGGCCCGGTCCACCGCCCGCGCCCGGCCACTGCCTCGCCCCGGCC
>NZ_JZWV01001071.1 GCF_000966975.1 Streptomyces katrae
GCCACTGCCTCGCCCCGGCCCGCTGGCCGCCCCGGCCCGGGCGCGTACGCGCCGGGGCGGCCGCGTCAGCCGACCAGGATGCGTTTGAGTTCACGGGCCGCGCGGGGCGGGGCCACGTCCGTGCGGTGGGCCAGGGCGATCGTGCGGCGGAGGGGCGAGCCCGTGAGGGGAGTGGCGCGCAGGCCGGGGCCGGCGTGCGCCACGACCATCTCCGGGACCACCGCCACGCCCAGCCCCGCCCGTACGAAGCCCAGGACGGCGTCCATCTCGCCGCCCTCCACCGTGAACACCGGCTCGAACCCCGCCGCCCGGCAGGCCCCCACCGTCAGGTCCCGCAGGTCGTAGCCGTGCCGGAACATGACCATGGGCTCCTCGCGCAGGTCCGCGATGGTCAGTTCACCGCCCCCGCCCGGCGGCGGCAGCTCCCGGGACGAGACCACCACCAGGTCCTCCGTCAGCAGCTCCACCGTGGTCAGCGGGGGCGCCGACGGCGGCAGCGGCAGGACGATCAGCGCCAGGTCCAGGACCCCGCGCGCGAGTTCCCGCACCAGGTCCAGCGAACCGCCCTCCTCGATCAGCAGCTCGATGCCCGGGTGCGCCGTGTGGAAGGCCCGCAGCACCTCCGGCAGCATCCCCGTGCACACGCTCGGCGTGGCGCCCAGCCGTACCCGGCCGCGCCGCAGCTGCAGCAGCTCCTGCACCTCCAGCCGCGCCGTGTCCGCGTCCGCCAGGATCCGCCGGGCCAGCGGCAGCAGCGCCTCCCCCGCGTCGGTCAGCGCGATGTTGCCCCGCGCCCGGCTGAACAGCTCCGCGCCCAGCTCCCGTTCGAGCGCCTTGATCTGCTGCGACAACGACGGCTGGGCCACGTGCTCCCGCTCCGCGGCGCGCGTGAAGTGCCGGGTCTCGGCGACGGCCACGAAGTACACGAGCTGCTGGAACTGCATTTCCCCAGGCTAGCGGCGCCCCTCCCGCCCTTCCATAGGGGATGCCTATCGCGATCAGCTCCGCCATGTCTTGGACCTTTCGGGACCTTGGTCCCTACGGTCTACCTCATGGCTCTGGCAACGCGGACGGATCGACGGCCGTCCACCACGCGCACGCTCTGGGACTCCACCGTCGGCAAGAAGTCCGTGATGGCCGTCTCCGGCCTGATCATGCTCGGCTACCTGGTCGCGCACATGTTCGGCAACCTCAAGATCTTCTTCGGGCCGGACGAGTTCAACGGCTACGCCCACGCCCTGCGCACCCTCGGTGAACCCTTCCTGCACTACGAGTGGGCCCTGTGGGCCGTCCGCGTGGTCCTGGTCGCCGCCGTCGTCGCCCACGCGGTCTGCGCCTACCAGCTCAGCCGCCGCGACCTCAGGGCGCGCCCCGTCAAGTACGCCCACAAGCGCCGCCGCGCGAGCTACGCCACCCGCACCATGCGCTGGGGCGGGATCATCCTCGCCCTCTTCATCGTCTGGCACCTCCTCGACCTCACCACGCTCACCGTCAACGAGCGTGCCTGGGCCGGCCACCCCTACGAGAACGTCCTCGCGACCTTCTCCACCTGGTACGGCAACACGATCTACATCGTCGCCATGGCCGCCCTCGGCCTGCACATCCGCCACGGCTTCTGGAGCGCCGCCCAGACCCTCGGCGCGGGCAGCGCCCGACGCGACCGGGTGCTGAAGTTCCTGGCCAACGCCCTGGCCCTCGTCCTCTTCGCGGGCTTCGTGTCCGTCCCCGTCGCCGTCATGACCGGAGTGGTGAGCTGACCATGAGCACCGAGTACGCCGCCTACACCACCGGCGACCCCATCGCCGACACCAAGGCCCCCGCCGGCCCCATCGCCGAACGCTGGGACCGCCGCCGCTTCGAGGCCAAGCTGGTCAACCCGGCCAACCGCCGCAAGCACACCGTGATCGTCGTCGGCACCGGCCTGGCGGGCGGTGCCGCCGGCGCGACCCTCGCCGAGCAGGGCTACCACGTGGTCCAGTTCTGCTACAGCGACTCCCCGCGCCGCGCCCACTCCATCGCCGCCCAGGGCGGCATCAACGCCGCCAAGAACTACCGCAACGACGGGGACTCCGTACACCGGCTCTTCTACGACACCGTCAAGGGCGGCGACTTCCGCGCCCGCGAGTCCAACGTCCACCGCCTCGCCCAGATCTCCGTCGAGATCATCGACCAGTGCGTGGCCCAGGGCGTCCCCTTCGCCCGCGAATACGGCGGCCTCCTCGACACCCGCTCCTTCGGCGGCGTCCAGGTCTCCCGCACCTTCTACGCCCGCGGCCAGACCGGCCAGCAGCTCCTCCTCGGCGCCTACCAGGCGCTGTCCCGCCAGATAGCCGCGGGCAACGTCGAACTGCACGCCCGCACCGAGATGCTCGACCTGATCACCGTCGACGGCGTGGCCCGCGGCATCGTCGCCCGCGACCTGGTCACCGGCCGCATCGACACCCACTACGCCGACGCCGTGGTCCTCGCCACCGGCGGCTACGGCAACGTCTTCTACCTCTCCACCAACGCCATGAACTCCAACGCGACCGCCGTCTGGCGGGCGCACCGGCGCGGCGCGTACTTCGCCAATCCCTGCTTCACCCAGATCCACCCCACCTGCATCCCGCGCACCGGCGACCACCAGTCCAAGCTCACCCTGATGAGCGAGTCCCTCCGCAACGACGGCCGCATCTGGGTCCCCAAGGCCAAGGGCGACACCCGCCCCGCCGCCGAGATCCCCGAGGACGAGCGCGACTACTACCTGGAACGGATCTACCCCTCCTTCGGCAACCTCGTCCCCCGCGACATCGCCTCCCGCGCCGCGAAGAACGTCTGCGACGAGGGCCGCGGCGTAGGCCCCGGCGGCCAGGGCGTGTACCTGGACTTCGCCGACGCCATCCGCCGCATGGGCCGGGACAAGGTCGCCGAGAAGTACGGCAACCTGTTCGAGATGTATGAGCGGATCACGGCGGAGGACCCGTACGAGGTCCCCATGCGGATCTACCCGGCCGTCCACTACACGATGGGCGGACTGTGGGTCGACTACGACCTACAGACCACCATCCCCGGCCTGTTCGCCATCGGCGAGGCCAACTTCTCCGACCACGGCGCCAACCGCCTCGGCGCCTCCGCCCTGATGCAGGGCCTCGGCGACGGCTACTTCGTCCTCCCCTCCACCATCAACGACTACCTCGCCCGCCACCCGCACCACGAGGAGGTCGACGACAGCCACCCCGAGGCCGCGGCCGCCGTCCGCGAGACCCGCGACTGCCTCGCCAAGCTGCTGGCCGTCGACGGCGACCGCACCCCCGACTCCTTCCACCGGGAGATCGGCGAACTCATGTGGGAGTACTGCGGAATGGCACGCACCGAGGAGGGGCTGCGCAAGGCCCTGGCCCGTATCCCGGAGATCCGCGAGGAGTTCTGGCGGCGCATCAAGGTCCCCGGCAGCGGCGATGAGTTCAACCAGTCGCTGGAGAAGGCCAACCGCATCGTCGACTACCTCGAACTCGCCGAGCTGATGTGCCTCGACGCCCTCCACCGCGCCGAGTCCTGCGGCGGCCACTTCCGCGAGGAGTCCCAGACCCCCGACGGCGAAGCGGCCCGCCGCGACGAGGAGTTCGGCTACGCGGCCGCCTGGGAGTACCAGGGCACCGGCGCCGCACCCGTCCTGCACAAGGAAGACCTGGTCTTCGAGTACGTCCACCCCACCCAGCGGAGCTACGCATGAAGCTCACCCTGCGCGTCTGGCGCCAGCAGAACGCCGACGCCCCCGGCGCCATGGCCTCCTACGAGGTCGACGGCATCTCGAAGGACATGTCCTTCCTGGAGATGCTCGACACCCTCAACGAGGACCTCATCCTGCGCGGCGAGGAC
>NZ_JZWV01001072.1 GCF_000966975.1 Streptomyces katrae
GCGGCGAGGACCCGGTCGCCTTCGACCACGACTGCCGCGAGGGCATCTGCGGCGCGTGCAGCCTCGTCATCAACGGCGACGCCCACGGCCCCGAACGCACCACCACCTGCCAGCTCCACATGAGGTCCTTCGCCGACGGCGACACCATCGACGTCGAACCCTGGCGGGCCTCGGCCTTCCCCGTGGTCAAGGACCTCGTGGTGGACCGCAGCGCCTTCGACCGGATCATCCAGGCCGGCGGCTACATCACCGCCCCCACCGGCTCCGCACCCGAGGCGCACGCCACCGCCGTCCCCAAGCCCGCCGCCGACTCCGCCTTCGAGCACGCCGAGTGCATAGGCTGCGGCGCATGCGTGGCCGCCTGCCCCAACGGCTCCGCGATGCTGTTCACCTCCGCCAAGGTCAACCATCTCAACGTGCTCCCGCAGGGCTCGCCCGAACGCGAGACACGGGTGCTGGACATGGTGGCGACGATGGACGACGAGGGCTTCGGCGGCTGCACCCTGACCGGCGAGTGCGCCACCGCCTGCCCGAAGGGGATCCCGCTGCCGTCGATCGCCGCCATGAACAAGGAATGGCTGCGGGCGCTCCGCAAGCGCTGACCGGCCCCGGCAGCCCCCGAGTGCGCCCGATCGGCCGACCCGGGCGCCGGCCCGATCCGCCGACCGGGCGCACGTGGAGCCCGTACGCCGTGCCGTGCGCCCGGCGCGTCCGGCCGGCGGGGCACAGTGGCCCCATGCCAGCAGCCCCCGCCGGCCCCGGACCGCACCGCCGCACCGTGCTCGCCGCCCTGGCCGCCCTGGCGCCCCTGGCGGCGGCCGGGTGTACGGAGCCGGAGCGCCGCGCCCCCGCGCCCGGGCCGCAGCCACCCGCCAGGGACGCCCTCGTCATGCTGATCCCGCACGCGGAGAAGCCCCACGCCGGAGCCACCGGCGAGGACGACGAGGGCAACGAGGACCCGGGCTCCCTCGCCGGGCGGGGCCGCCGCCGCGCCGAGGAACTGCACCGCCTCTTCGGGCCGTCCCACGGCGCCCCGCTGCCCCGGCCCGCCGCGCTCTTCGCCACCGGGGGACCGCAGTCCGCCCCGGCCCGGTGCCGGCAGACCCTGGCGCCCCTGGCCACCGCCCTGCACGTCCCCGTACAGGACCGGTTCGCCGTCGGCGCCGAAGCGGACCTCGCCCGGGCCGTCCTGGCCGGCCCCGCCCCCGCCCTCCTGTGCTG
>NZ_JZWV01001073.1 GCF_000966975.1 Streptomyces katrae
CTCCTGTGCTGGGAGCCCGCGGGGATCCCCCGCCTGGTCCACGCCCTCGGCGCCCACCGGACCCTCGGCCTCCCCGCCGCCTGGCCCGACCGCAGCGACCTCGTCTGGACCCTCACCCGCAGCCGCGGGAACTGGACCTTCCGCGAACTTTCGCAACGCCTCCTCCCCGGCGACGCCTAGGCCGTCCCGTCCCGTCCCGCCCTGTCCCTTCCGGATCCGGCCGGAGGGCCGTCAGCGGTGACCCAGCACGTTGACCACCCGCCCGGTGGGGTCACGGACGAAGAACCGCCGCACGCCCCACTCCTCGTCCTGCAAGGGGTGGACGATCTCCGCGCCGCTCGCCCGCATGACCGCATAGGCCGCATCCACGTCGTCCACCTCGACGCTCATGTCGGGGGCGACGGGCGCGGTCCTGTCACCGGTCATGACGCTGATCTGCGCCGCCGGGCTGGACGGGGACGCGAGCGTCATGATCCAGCCGTGGTTCATGACCTCCTCGAAGCCCAGCAGGCCATAGAACTCCCGGCTCGCGTCGGCGTCCTGCGACTGAAGGTTGGGCACGACACGGCGAACGGCCATCGACGACTCCAAGGAAGAAGGAAGGTGTCCCTGTCTCCCCAGGAGTACTACGACACGTCGACCGCCGCACGCACCTTCGGCACACGCCCCGGCCCTAACGGCCGAGCGCGCGCGCCAGGTACGGGGCCGTGCGGCCGGCCGTCGACGCGGCCACCTGCGCCGGGGGGCCGCTCGCCGTGATCCGGCCGCCCTCCGTGCCGCCGCCCGGTCCCAGGTCGATCAGCCAGTCGGCCCCCGCCACCACCTCCATGTCGTGCTCCACGACCACCACCGAATGGCCCGCGTCCACCAGCCCGTGCAACTGCCGCAGCAGCACCCGCACATCGGCCGGGTGCAGCCCCGTCGTCGGCTCGTCCAGCAGGTACAGGGTGTGGTCCCGGCGCGACCGCTGGAGCTCCGTCGCCAGTTTGATCCGCTGCGCCTCCCCGCCCGACAGCTCCGTGGCCGGCTGCCCCAGCCGCAGGTAGCCCAGGCCGATCTCCTCCAGCGCCCGCAGGCTGCGCGCCGCCGCCGGGACCTGCGCGAAGAACCCGGCCGCCGCCTCCACCGTCAGCTCCAGCACCTCGGCGATGTGCAGCCCCTCGTAACGGACCTCAAGCGTCTCGGCGTTGTACCGGGCGCCGGCGCAGTCCGGGCACGGTGCGTACGTACTGGGCAGGAACAGCAGCTCCACCGAGACGAACCCCTCGCCCTGGCAGGTCTCGCAGCGGCCGCCCGGGACGTTGAAGGAGAACCGGCCCGCCTTCCAGCCGCGCGCCCGCGCCTGCGGAGCCGCCGTGAACAGCTTGCGCACCACGTCGAACAGCCCGGTGTACGTCGCCAGGTTGGAGCGCGGCGTGCGGCCGATCGGCTTCTGGTCCACCTCCACCAGCCGGCGCACCGGGAACTCCGGCTCGCCCAGCCGCCCGGCCACCTCCTCCGCGAGCACCCGGCCGACCAGGGTGGACTTCCCCGAGCCCGACACCCCGGTGACGGCGGTGAAGACGCCCAGCGGGAACTCGACCGTCAGGTCACGGAGGTTGTGCCGCCGGACACCGGAGAGCCGCACCGAGCCGGCGGCGGTACGCACCTGCCGGGAGGGCCCGCAGGCGTCGGCCCGCGCGAACAGGTGCCGGGCCGTCGCCGACTCCGCTACCCCGGCCAGCCCGCCGGGCGGCCCGCTGTACAGCACCCGGCCGCCGTGCTCACCGGCCAGCGGGCCGACGTCCACCAGCCAGTCCGCCCGCCGCACCACGTCCAGATGGTGCTCCACCACGAACACCGTGTTCCCCGCCGCCTTCAGCCGCTCCAGTACGCCCAGCAGCGCCTCGGTGTCGGCCGGGTGCAGCCCCGCCGACGGCTCGTCCAGGACGTACACCACCCCGAACAGCCCCGACCGCAGCTGGGTCGCCAGCCGCAGCCGCTGCAGTTCCCCCGCCGACAGGCTCGGCGCGGTCCGGTCCAGGCTCAGATAGCCCAGCCCGAGCTCCGTGACCGGTGCGATCCTCGCCCGCAGGTCCGCGACCAGCACCCGGCCCGCCTCGGTGTCCGGCGCGGCCCCGGCCAGTACGGCGTCCAGCTCGCCCAGTGCCAGCGCCGCCAGCTCCGCGATCGTCCGGCCCGCGAAGGTCACCGCCAGGGCCTCCGGCCGCAGCCGCCGCCCCTCGCACACCGGGCAGGGGGCGTCGGTGAGGAACTTCTCCGCGCGCGCCCGCAGGGTGGCGCTCCTGGTGTCGGAGAAGGTTCGCATCACATAGCGGTGGGCGCTCATGTACGTGCCCTGGTAGGGCCGTTGGATCCGGTCGGCCTCCCGCACCGGGTGCACGGTCACCACCGGCTGCTCCTCGGTGAACAGGATCCACTCCCGGTCCTCGGCGGGCAGCTCCCGCCAGGGCCGGTCCACATCGTGGCCGAGCACCTCCAGGATGTCCCGCAGGTTCTTGCCCTGCCAGGCCCCGGGCCAGGCGGCAATGGCGCCCTGACGGATCGACAGCCCCGGGTCGGGGACGAGGAGTTCCTCGCTGGTGCGGTGGATCCGCCCCAGTCCGTGGCAGGAAGGGCAGGCGCCCGAGGCGGTGTTGGGGGAGAAGGAGTCGGAGTCGAGCCGCTCGGCCCCCGGAGGGTAGTCGCCGGCCCGGGAGAACAGCATCCGCAGGGAGTTGGAGAGCAGGGTCACCGTCCCCACCGAGGAGCGCGAGCCGGGGGAGGAGCGGCGCTGCTCCAGGGAGACGGCGGGCGGCAGCCCGGTCACCGAGTCCACCTTCGGCGCGCCGATCTGGTGGATCAGGCGCCGGGCGTAGGGGGCCACGGACTCGAAGTACCGCCGCTGGGCCTCGGCGTAGAGCGTGCCGAAGGCCAGGGAGCTCTTCCCGGACCCCGACACCCCGGTGAAGACGGTCAGGGTGTCGCGCGGGATGTCCACGTCCACCCCGCGCAGGTTGTGCTCCCGGGCGCCGCGGACCCGTACGCAGGGGTCGAGGGAGTCGCGGGGGACGGCGGGGACATCGGCGGATGGCTGGTGCATTCGCCCCAGTTTAGTGGCGTACGGGAGCGGGTGGCGCGGGCGACCCTAGCGCAGCCCGGCGATTCGTGACAGCCGGCGGAAGGAGTCCAGCAGGGCCGTCCGGTCGTAGGTGGAGGTGGTGACCAGCAGCTCGTCCGCCCCGGTGGCCTCCGCCAGGGCGGCCAGCCCGGCCGCGACCTGCTCCTCCGTACCCGCGAGGTGACCGGCGAGGGCGGCCTCGTACAGCTCCCGCTCCTTCGGGCCGAGCTCCAGCGCCTCGACCTCCTCGGCCGGCCGCAGCGGCGGGAAGCTGCCCCGGGTCCGGGAGTACGCCAGCGACCAGGCCTCCGGCAGCAGGATCCGCCGGGCGGCCTCCTCCGTCTCCGCGACCGCCACCGTCCCCGAGACCACCACGTACGGTTCGGCGCCCCACGCCGACGGCCGGAACTCCCTGCGGTAGGCCGCGACGGCCTCCGCCACCCGGGGCCGGTTCCGCAGGTCGCCCACCACCACCGGCAGCCCCGCCCGGGCCGCGATGGACGCGCCCGCGCCGGTGGCCAGCACGAACGGCGGGATCCGCATCCCTTCCGCCGGCCGGGCGTGCACCTCGGGGTGGGTCCGCTGGCTGCCGTCGATCCAGCCCAGCAGCTCGGCCAGCTGCTCCTCGAACCGGTCGGCGTCGCCTGTGTCACGGCCCAGGGCGCGCCGGATCCCGCCCGTGAACCCGACCGAGCGGCCGAGGCCCATGTCGATCCGGCCGGGGAACAGCGCCTCCAGCACCCCGAACTGCTCGGCGACCACCAGCGGCTGGTGGTTGGGCAGCATGACCCCGCCCGTACCGACCCGGATCCGCCCGGTGGCGGCCGCCACGGCCGCGGCGAGCACGGTGGGGGCGGAACCGGCCACCCCGGGCACGCTGTGGTGCTCCGACACCCAGAAGCGGTGGTAGCCGAGCTCTTCGGCGGCGCGGGCGAGCCGCACGGTGTCGCGCAGGGCCTCCGCGGCGGGACGCCCCGCGCGGACGCGGGACCGGTCGAGGACCGAGATTCTGGAGATCACACCCGTCTTCAACGCCGGGCGCCGGCCAGGATTCCCGAGGGGTGCGCGCGGGACGGGTCCCCGCGTCCCCCGGTGCGGATGCCCGGGTCCCCGGTACGGCGCCCCGCCCTCAGGTGCGGCTGCCGCGCTCGCTCTCCTGGGCGCTCTTGAGCTCCGGAGCCTCCGCCGCCCAGTCCGCCAGCAGCACCTGGAACCCGGCGGCCCGGGCGGCCTGGCAGACGAGCTGGTCGTCGTCGACCAGCACCCGCACCTCACGGCCCCGCGCGATCCGCCGGAGCACCTCCAGCTTGGTCACCCGGGCCGGCCGCCGGTCCCGGTCGCCGCGCATCCACACCCGGCCCTCGGGCAGCCCGTGCCGGGCCAGCCAGTCGGCGGTGTCCGCCCGGCAGCGCTCCGGACGGCCGGTCAGGTACACCACCTCGCAGTCGGCGGCGCTCTCCACCGCCAGCGCCACGCCGGGCGCCAGCGGCGGATCGGCCGGGGCCGCGCCGAAGAACCCGTCCCAGTCGCGTGGCCGCTGCTCCAGGAAGTGCTGGCGGTGGCCGGTGTCGGCCAGGGTGTTGTCGATGTCGAAGACGGCCAGCGGCCGGCGCGGGGCGGTGGTCTCGGTCATGCCCGCCAGCCTAGGCGGCGCTCTCCGGCCGGGACGGGGCAGGGCTGCGCGCCCCGTCCGCCGGGCCGCCGGGTCCGCGGAGTCGGGGCGCGCGGTGCGGACGGCCCGTCAGTCCTCGCCGTCGAGGCGGAAGCCCACCTTCAGCCCGACCTGGTAGTGCGCGATCTGCCCGTTCTCGATGTGCCCGCGCACCTGTGTGACCTCGAACCAGTCCAGATTGCGCAGGGTCTGGCCGGCGCGCGTGATCCCGTTCCGGATGGCCTGATCGATGCCCTCGTGGGAGGTGCCGACGATCTCGGTCACCCGGTAGGTGTGGTTGGACATGGGGTCTCCCGCCAGTTGTCGCTTTTGCCTTGTTCCACGGTGCCCCAGTAAGGGCGGGTCCGCGAACTTTGGGCGAACAATCCCGGCGGAAAGCCCCTTGACCGGCCCATTGGTCTATGCCAATTTCAAGCCATCTGAGATCCAGCCCAGAAGGTGACCCTCGTGAAGAAGCGATTCCTCGCCGTGTGCACGGCCCTCGTGGCCGCCACCGCCCTGACCGCCGGCTGCGGCGTTCTGGCCGGATCGGACGGCGGGTCCGAGAAGGTGACCCTCTGGCTGATGAAGGGCAGCGCCTCGGACGAGTTCATCGAGAAGTTCACCGCCGACTTCGAGAAGCAGCACCCCGGCACCGACCTGGAGGTCAAGATCCAGGAGTGGAAGGGCATCGGCGACAAGGTCAACGCCGTCCTCGCCGGCAAGGGCAAGGAGCACGCCGACGTCATCGAGGTCGGCAACACCCAGGTGGCCCAGTACGTCGAGACGGGCGGCCTCTCCGAGCTCACCCTGGAGGGGCTGCGCACCTGGGGCAGCAAGGACTGGCTCAGGGGCCTGTCCGACCCGGGGAGCGTCAACGGTGCCCAGTACGGCGTGCCCTGGTACGCCGCCAACCGGGTGGTCATCTACAACAAGGACCTCTTCGCCGGCGCCGGGATCAAGACCCCGCCCAGGAACCGCCAGGAGTGGATCGCCGCCACCCAGAAGCTCGACAAGGGCGACCAGCAGGGCATCTACCTCCCCGGCCAGAACTGGTACGTCCTCGCCGGCTTCGTCTGGGACGAGGGCGGCGAGCTCGCCGTCGAGTCGGGCGGCCAGTGGGTCGGCGCCCTCGACGACGAGAAGGCCCTGGCGGGGATGGACTTCTACAAGCAGCTCCAGGCCCTCGGCAAGGGCCCGAAGAACGCCGACGAGGAGACGCCCCCGCAGGCCGAGGTCTTCGCGCGCGGCCAGGTCGCCCAGATCATCGCCCCGCCCGGGCAGGCGGCCCAGATCGAGGCGGCCAACCCCGCGCTCAAGGGCAAGCTCGGCTACTTCCCCATCCCCGGCAAGGCCTCCGACAAGGCGGGCTCCGTCCTGACCGGCGGCTCCGACCTGGTCATCCCGGCCAGGACGGCGCACCGGTCCGGTGCCGTCGACCTGATCACCGCCCTGGTCAGCGAGAAATGGCAGACGGAACTCGCCCGCACCATGAGCTACGTCCCCAACAAGACCACCCTCGCCCGGGTGGTCGAGGGCAACGAGGGCGCCGCCGCGATGGCCGCCGGAGCCGCCCAGGGCCGGGCCACGCCGAAGTCCGGGCGCTGGGCCGAGGTCGAGGCCAAGAACCCGCTCAAGCCCTACATGACGGCCGTCCTCACCGGCCAGGACCCCCGGCAGGCCGCGAAGACGGCCTCGGAGACCATGAGCCAGGTCCTGAACTCCGACCGCTGATCCCGCCCCGGTCCGCCGCAACCCTGTGCCACGGACCGGACGAACTCACGATCAGCTGATCCGCCGACCCGCTGAGCTGCACGCCCGGCCCCCTCCGGCCCGTCGAGTTCAGCCCCCGCACATCCGGGGGCCGCTGAGCGGTCATGTCGAATCCAGCCGGTCACGGAAGAAGTAAAGGAGCCGGGTCCGCCACCCGCGGTCCGGCTCCCCGTGCCCGGATCAGGAGCAGTCATGACCATCGCCCCCCTGTCCCCGTCCCCCCTCGCACCCGCAGCCCCGGCCGTCCCCACCCCGGCAC
>NZ_JZWV01001074.1 GCF_000966975.1 Streptomyces katrae
GGGTGGTGGGGGGCGTCGTCGGGGGAGTGGTGGGCGGGGTGGTCGGGGGCTGGGTGCCGCCCGGCTCCGTCGGCGTGCTGCCGCGCGCCAGGTCCCCGGCGAGGGCGTACGTGGTGCCGGAGATGTTCACCGTCCAGTTGGAGGGCGTGGACACCGGCAGGTAGTAGTTGAACGCCAGGTCGACCGTGGCGCCCGGGGCCAGCGACTGCCAGGCCGGGAGCTTGAGCGAGACCCGCTGGAAGTCGCCCTTCAGGCCGCCCACGTTGGGGCCGGTGTGGCCGCTGCTGATCACCTTCGTACCGAAGCCGGACTGGTCGGAGGCGTTGTCCGGGGCCGAGGTGCCGTAGTCGAACTGGAACTCGGTGCCGCCGGGCAGCGTCGTCTTCGTGTTGTTGGTGATCTTCAGCTTCGGCGTGATCGGGTAGTTCGAGTCGCCCAGCTTGAAGTCCGTGAACTCCGTCCTGATGTCCACCGTCTGGGTGGGCAGCGTGCTCCCGGCCTTCTTCGCGCCGTACGGGGAGGCCGCCTTGAACTTGTCGTACATCAGGGAGGTGAGGGTGTCACCCATCTCGTACTGGCCCTTGGCCGCGTTGTACGCGTAGTCGCCCGCGAGCTCCCAGACCATCGTGCCGCCGATGCCCTTGTTCACCACGTAGTCGGCCTTGGCGGCGACGGACTGCTCGTCCTCCGTCGACAGGAAGACCTTCTTCTGCGCGTTCCACAGCCACGGCGCCACCAGCGTGGAGTCGTACTTGCGGGCGTAGGTGCCGGTCAGCGTGGTGTTCGCGGGGAAGCCGTACTTGGTGACGTAGTCGCCGACGACGCCCTTCTCCAGGTTCTTCGCGTGCCACATCGGGTTCGAGCCCGCCGGGGACTCGACGCCGTTGGTGTCCAGGTCGTGCCAGAGGTTGTCGATGCCGACCGCGCCGTCACCGCACTTGGTCAGACCGGCACCCGCCGGGCAGCTGGTGGCCGGGGCCTTGCCCCACAGGCCGTCGGTGCCGCCCTGCACGTTCTTGAAGCCGCGGGTGTAGTACGGCAGGCCGATGTTGATCCGGCCCGACGGCATGGAACCGCGGAAGTAGTGGTACGCCCAGTCGGTGTTGAGGTAGCCGACGCCGCCGTACTGGGAGGTGGAGTAGACGCCCGCGGCCGCCAGTTCGGCGTCCTTGCCGTCGTCGAAGAGGGAGGCGTTGGGGCCGACGTACTCGTTCCAGGCGCCGTGCAGGTCGTAGGACATGATGTTGACGTAGTCCAGGTACTTCTGCATCTGGAACGTCTCCATGCCCCGCAGCAGGTAGCCGGAGGAGGGGGCGGCGACGGACAGCAGGTAGTGCTTGCCGTCGGCGGCGCCCGCGCGGTCGAGCTGCTCGCGCAGCGACTTCATCAGGGCCGCGTAGCCCTGGACCAGCCCGGCCCGGCGGGCGTTGGACAGCTGCCAGTCCAGCGGGTTGCCCGCGTCCTTCATCGTGGTCGGGTACTCGTAGTCGATGTCGACGCCGTTGAACCCGTACTTGCGCACGAAGTCGACGGAGGAGGCCGCGAAGGTGTCGATGCCCGCCTGGTTGACGGAGCCGTCGGCATTGGTGGCCATCGAGTAGAAGCCCCCCGACGCCACGCGGTTGCCGTCGTCGCCGAAGTAGCCGCCCGTCTCGGCCCAGCCGCCGACCGAGATCAGCGTCTTCACGTTCGGGTACTGCTTCTTGAACTTGTTCAGCAGGTTGAAGTGGCCCTTGTAGGGGAGGGCCGGGTCCATCTCGGCGCCCGCCACGCCCGGCCAGGTCATCCCGGTGGCGGCGTTGTTCGGCCCGTCCGAGCCCACCGAGATCCTGTTGTCGGAGCCGACGTGGGCGAAGGCGTAGTTCAGGTGGGTGACCTTGGACCACGGGACGTTGTTGGCCAGGTAGGCGGGGGTGCCGTCCTTGCCCGTGCGCCAGCCGGTGAAGTAGCCGATGACGCGGCGCTGGTGGTCCGCGCCCATCTTCTCGCGGCCTTCGGAGTCGTAGACCGAGCAGTAGGGGACGTCCACTCCGGGCGTCTTGTACAGCCCGTCGGGGCGACAGCTTTCGTTGTCGGCGGCGTGCGAGACGCCCGCGGAGAGCCCGCCGACC
>NZ_JZWV01001083.1 GCF_000966975.1 Streptomyces katrae
CCCTCCTCCTCCGCCTCCCCGTTCCGCCGCGGGGTCCAGCCGAAGGCCAGCGCCCCGCCCGCGATGCCCAGCAGGGCCCCGACGAGGAACCCGCCCAGGTTGGTCACCACGAAGGACAGCACCGACAGCAGCAGGGCGTGGACCGAGACGTAGGCGCGGGCCTGCGGCAGGAACCAGAGGAACAGCCCCGCCACGATCAGCGCGGCCCCGATCCCGAGGGCCGCGATCCCGCCCAGCCCCAGGCTGACCAGTACCGCCACCGGCGAGAGCGGCACCAGCAGCAGCTCGGCCCCGCCCAGCACCAGCAGCAGGCCGCCCCAGAAGGGCCGCTGCCGCCGCCACGCCCGCAGCCGCGCCCGGCCGCGGGTCAGGGGAAGCACGTGGCCCCGTCGAGGCTGACGCCGACCCGCATCCCCTTGAGCCGGAAGTCGCCGCCCGTGGCGGACCAGGCGTGCGACCGCACCCCCGCGACCTCGATGTTCCCCGCCTGGAGCCCGAACTTCCCGGGCTCGCCCCGCACCCCGTCCACCTGGTCGAGGGTGGAGGCGTCCCGGCCGATCTGCGCCGTGCCGAAGGTGGCGTCCCCGACGAGGTCCTCGCCGTCGATGACCAGGTTGGCTGCGCTCACCTCCCCGGCCGGACCGCCCGCGGTCAGCTTGAACACCACCGTGCCCAGCGGGGTCGCCACCTTCGCCGACTGGCAGATGTCGCTCAGGGTGGCCTCGCCGATCCCCAGGAGCGCCACCGGGTGCCCCGCGCCGTCGGCGGAGCGGTCGGTGTGCACGTACGAGGCGAGCCCCTTGCTGCTCAGCTTCGACGACGAGACCTGGAAACTCGTCCCCGACACGGCGAAGGACGCGGCGAGCGCGCCCTGGGCCATCACCACCGCGAGCGCCCCGACCGCGGCGATCGCCGGCAGCCCCACGGCCGCCGATTTCCTCCAGTCGACCCGTCCTTCGGCGGGCTTCCTGCCGTCCTTGCCCATGGCGGTCCCTCCCGTACACTGCGGGAAATCCTGTGGCAGACAGTTCGAGGCTTTGAGGCTAGGGCCGGATTTGAATAATAGTCAACAGCGTGACACGACCGGTCGATCGCAGGCCCGCAGGGCCGAACTCATAGCGATCGGGCGGAAGTTGTTCGCCGATACCTCGTACGACGCTCTCTCCATGGACGACATCGCCCAGCACGCGGGCGTCGCCAAGGGGCTCGTCTACTACTACTTCAACAGCAAACGGGGCTACTACCTCGCCATCGTCGAGGACTCGGTCGCCCAGCTCGTCGCCCGCGCCACCGGGGAGCCCGAACTGCCGGGCGCCGAACGGCTGCGCCGCACCATCGACGGCTACCTGCACTACGCCGAGCACCACCACGCCGCCTACCGCACCATCGTCACCGGCGGGGTCGGCTCCGACGCCGAGGTGCTCGCCATACGCGACGCCGTCCGCGAGGAGCTCCTGGCCGCCATCGCCGAGGGGGCGTACGGCCGCCGCACCGTCCCGCCGCTGGCCCGGCTCGCCCTCGTCGGCTGGCTCTCCGGGGTGGAGGGCGCCACCCTCGACTGGACCGGCTCCCCCGACGCCGAGGGAAGGCCCGACCGGACCGCGCTCGCCGGCCTCCTCGTACGCCAGCTGCGCGCGACGCTCGCCGTGATCGAGGAGCTCGTCCCCGAATGTCCCGCTCCTCCGGTGGCTCCCGAGGAGGCTTCGAGCACCCCGGATGATCATGGCAATCCTGTACCGGTGACGTAAAGCGCCTGATCGTGCATACTCAAGCCGCCGCAGCCGCTCGTCGAGCCCTTCCGTGATCCGGGAGGGCAGCATCGGCTGTGAGAGCACCGAGATCCGGCGGCGCGTACCACACCTCACGCGTCGCCGCCGTGCCCGACGAGGGAGGAGAGCGCCGCCATGACCGACCGCGCCCCGCAGCCGGTGGACCGTCAGCTGCCCACCGAGGAGTCCCGGGACCTCCTCGCGCTCGTACGCGAGATCGCCCAGCGGGAGATCCGCCCCAAGGCCGCCGAGGAGGAGGACGCCGGGCGCTTCCCGCGCGAGGTCTTCAGCCTGCTCTCCGAGTCCGGGCTGCTGGGCCTCCCCTACGCGGGCGAGTTCGGCGGCGGCGACCAGCCGTACGAGGTCTACCTGCAGGTCCTGGAGGAGCTGGCGGCCGCCCGCCTGACTGTCGGCCTCGGCGTCAGCGTGCACTCCCTGGCCTGCCACGGCCTGGCCGGATACGGCACCAAGGAGCAGCGCGCCGCCCACCTGCCCGACATGCTCGGCGGCGGGCTGCTCGGCGCCTACTGCCTCTCCGAGCCGGCCTCCGGCTCGGACGCCGCCTCGCTGACCACCAAGGCGGTCCGCGACGGTGACGAGTGGGTGATCACCGGCACCAAGGCCTGGATCACCCACGGCGGGGTCGCCGACTTCTACACCGTCCTCGCCCGCACGGGCGCCCCCGGCCCCAAGGGCATCACGGCCTTCCTGGTGCCCGGTGACGCCGAGGGCCTGACGGCCGCCGTCCCCGAGAAGAAGATGGGCATGAAGGGCTCGCCCACCGCCCAGCTGCACTTCGACGGCGTACGCGTGCCCGACTCCCGCCGGATCGGCGAACCTGGACGAGGCCGTCTCGTACGCGCTCGGCCGCAAGCAGTTCGGGCACCCCATCGCCGACTTCCAGGGGCTGCGCTTCATGCTGGCCGACATGGCCACCAAGATCGAGGCCGGCCGGGCCCTCTACCTCGCGGCCGCCCGGCTGCGCGACGCGGGCAAGCCGTTCTCCCGGCAGGCCGCCATGGCCAAGCTGTTCTGCACGGACGCGGCGATGGCCGTCACCACGGACGCGGTGCAGATCCTCGGCGGCTACGGCTACACCGCCGACTTCCCGGTGGAGCGCCTGATGCGCGAGGCGAAGGTGCTCCAGATCGTGGAGGGCACGAACCAGATCCAGCGCATGGTCATCGCCCGCCACCTGGCCGGCCCCGAGACCCGCTGACGACGGGGGCGCCGCGCCGGGTCCACCCGCCACCGCGCCCCCGCCGACCGGACCCGCGACCCGCCACGGCCCCGCCGGTCCGGTC
>NZ_JZWV01001075.1 GCF_000966975.1 Streptomyces katrae
GAGAGCCCGCCGACCAGCAAGCCGGCGATGGCGGCGCCGGATGCCAGGAGCATCGCTCTCGTACGTGTGGGGGACGGCATGGTGCCTCCTGGGGAGGGGAGGATGGCAGGGCCAAATGCGGCAACAGGCGGAAATGTGGCGCTGGTTGGCCCGTGACGTGCGCACGTCGGCAGGCCGGCTCCCGGGAAGATGAAGGGAACGTTAAGAGGACTAGACCAACCCGTCAATAGGTCTGGACCAACCATGGGTCCGAAGCGTTCGCGCCACCGGCGGCGCAATAGGAACGCTCGAGAACGGTCGTCTTGTGAGCCAGGCCACAGCGCTTCACCCGCATGGCCGCCGATCCCCCGTGGCACACTGGCCCTAGTACCAGTAGCAGCGCACTCCGGGGTCGGTGTAATTCCGAACCGGCGGTATAGTCCGCGACCCGTCCGCAGCCAGCGGCCGGTTGACCAGGTGAAATTCCTGGACCGACGGTTAAAGTCCGGATGGGAGGCAGTGCGCGGCGGGCAGTCACCGGTACGCCGCCGTCGGCGGTCCATCCGCGTATCCCAGGGATACGTCCCGGACGGGCCGTGTTCCCGGCCCCGGCGTCCCCACGTGCGCTTTCCCGCTTCATCTGTCGTATCCCGACAGGCCCCGGAGTCCGTGCCCGACGAGGCAGGAGGACCCGGTGGCGACACACGCCGCGCAGGCAGCACCCGACCCGAGCGTCACCGCGATGCGCCGGGCCATCGAGCTGGCCTCCCGCGGACTCGGCTCCACCAGCCCCAACCCCGTCGTCGGCTGCGTCATCACCGACCCCACGGGCGCCGTCGTCGGCGAAGGCTGGCACCAGCGGGCCGGCGGTCCGCACGCCGAGGTCCACGCCCTGCGCGCGGCCGGAGAAGCCGCCCGAGGCGCCACCGCCTACGTCACCCTCGAACCCTGCAACCACACCGGCCGCACCGGCCCCTGCGCGCAGGCGCTCATCGACGCCGGTATCGCCCGCGTGGTCTACGCCGTCTCCGACCCGAACCCGCAGGCCAGCGGTGGTGGCGCCACCCTGCGCGTCGCCGGGATCGCCACCGAGGCGGGCCTCCTCGCCGACGAGGCCGAGCAGGGCAACGCCGCCTGGCTCACCTCCGTACGCCTGGGCCGCCCCCACGTCACCTGGAAGTACGCCGCCACCCTCGACGGCCGCAGCGCCGCCGAGGACGGCAGCAGCCGCTGGATCACCTCCGCCGAGTCCCGCGCCGACGTCCACCGGCTGCGCGCCGAGGCCGACGCCGTCCTCGTCGGCGGCGGCACCCTGCGCACCGACGACCCCCACCTCGCGGTCCGCGGGATCGAGGGCGCCACCCAGCCGCTGCGCGTCGCCCTCGACACCCGCGCCGGACTCTTCCCCACCGCCCGCATCCTCGACGACGCGGGCCCCACCCTGATCGTCACCGGCGAGGACGCCGACACCCGCCACCTCCCCGGCGTCGACGTCCTGCGGCTGCCCCTGCGGGACGGCCGCCTCCCCGTCGCCCTCCTGCTCACCGAGCTGTACGCACGCGGGGTGCGCTCCGTCCTCCTCGAAGGCGGACCCGCACTCGCCGGAGCCTTCCTGGAAGCCGGCGCCGTCGACCGCGTCATCGGCTACATCGCCCCGGCCCTCCTCGGCGCCGGCCCCGCCGCGCTCGCCGGAGCCGGCATCACGAACATCGCCCACGCCGTCCGCCTCGAGATCACCGAGGCCGTCCGCAGCGGCACCGATCTGCGCATCACCGCCGTTCCCGCCAACGCCCCCAAGGAGCACTGAGTGTTCACCGGAATCGTCGAAGAACTGGGCGAGGTCACCGCCGTCGAGCAGCTCGCCGAGGCCTCCCGCTTCCGCCTGCGCGGCCCGGTCGTCACCGAGGGCGCCAAGCACGGCGACTCGATCGCCGTCAACGGCGTCTGCCTGACCGTCGTGGAGACCGCCGACGGCGAGTTCACCGCCGACGTCATGCAGGAGACCCTCGACCGCTCCAGCCTCGGCGCCCTCGGCGCGGGCTCCCGGGTCAACCTGGAACGCCCCATGGCCCTCGGCGGCCGGCTCGGCGGGCACCTCGTCCAGGGCCACGTCGACGGCACCGGCGAGATCCTCTCCCGCACCCCCTCCGAGCACTGGGAACTCGTCAAGATCGCGCTCCCCGCGCACCTCTCCCGGTACGTCGTGGAGAAGGGCTCCATCACGGTCGACGGCGTCAGCCTCACCGTCGTCGAGGCCGCCGCCGACTACTTCACCATCAGCCTCATCCCCACCACCCTGGCGCTGACCACCCTGGGCATCAAGCAGCCCGGCGACCCGGTCAACCTCGAGGTCGACGTCCTCGCCAAGTACGTCGAGCGCCTGCTCGCCGCCGGCGTCAACCCGCTGCACGCCGAGGAGACGCAGAAGTGAGCGCCCTGACCTGGCTGAACTCCGAGGCCTTCACCGCCTTCGGCCAGAAGATCATCTGGTCCGACGCCATCGGCAACACCATGGGCCTGATCGCCCTCGCCCTCGGCTGGAAGCGCTCCATATGGACCTGGCCCACCCAGTTCCTCTCCGGCGCCATCCTCTTCGTCGCCTTCGCCGCCGGCCACCTCTCCGGCAACGCCGGCAAGCAGGTCGTCGTCATGCTGGTCGCCCTGTGGGGCTGGGCCCAGTGGACCCGCGGCAAGCGGCAGGCCCAGGACGCCTCCCTCGCCGTCCGCTTCGCGAGCTGGCGCGAGCGCGGCCTGCTGCTCGGCGCCGCCGCCGCGGGCACCCTCGCCGTCACCGGGCTCTTCACCCTCTACCCGTGGATGTCCTGGAACCCGCTCCCGGACGCCTACATCTTCGTCGGCACCATCGTCGCCATGTACGCCCAGGCCAAGGGCCTGGTCGAGTTCTGGTTCGCCTGGCTGCTCGTCGACGCGGTCGGCGTCCCCCTCGCCTTCACCAGCGGCTACGCCTTCTCCGCGTTCGTCTACGTGATCTACGGAGCCCTCGTGCTCTGGGGTGCCTACGACTGGTACCAGCGCTCGCGCACCACCCCCGCCCCGGCCCTCGAAGGAGCAACGGCATGACCCCCGTCCTCAAGCCCGTGCCCGACCCGGTCGAATCCGGCGCCGAGGAGTCCTACCGCCTCGACCCCGTCGAGCAGGCCATCCGCGACATCGCCGCCGGCCGCCCCGTCATCGCCGCGGAGAAGGCCACCCCCGAGATCATCGCGTTCATGATGAGCGAGTGCCGGGGCCTGATCTGCGCGCCGATGGAGGGCCCCGAGCTGGACCGCCTGGAGCTCCCGCAGATGGTCCAGCACAACACCGAGTCCATGAAGACCGCCTTCACGGTCTCCGTCGACGCGAGCGCCGCCCACGGCGTCACCACCGGCATCTCCGCCGCCGACCGCGCCACCACCCTGCGCCTGCTCGCCAACGGCACCTCCGAGCCCGGCGACTTCGTCCGCCCCGGCCACATCTTCCCGCTGCGCGCCAAGCCCGGCGGCGTCCTGGTCCGCAACGGCCACACCGAGGCCGCCGTCGACCTCGCCCGCCTCGCGGGCCTGCGCCCGGCCGGCGCCATCGTGGAGATCGCCGGGGAGGACGGGGTCATGCTGCGGCTGCCCGAGCTGATCCCCTTCGCCCGCAAGCACGGCCTGACGATCATCTCCATCGAGGACCTGATCGCCTACCGCCGTTCCGCCGAGCCCACCGTCCGCCGCGAGGCCGAGGTCAGCCTGCCGACCGCCGCCGGCGAGTTCACGGCGTACGGCTACCGCTCCACCGTCGACGGCGTCGAGCACGTCGCCCTCGTCCATGGAGAGGTCGGCGACGGCCGCGACGTCCTCGTCCGGATGCACTCCGAGTGCCTGACCGGCGACATCTTCCAGTCCCAGCGCTGCGACTGCGGCCCCCAGCTCCAGGCCGCCATGGCCCGGGTCCAGGCCGAGGGCCGCGGGGTCATCGTCTACCTGCGCGGGCACGAGGGCCGCGGCATCGGACTGCTGTCCAAGATGCGCGCCTACGAGCTCCAGGAGCGCGGCCGCGACACCCTGGACGCCAACCTCGAACTGGGCCTGCCCGCCGACGCCCGCGACTACGGCGCCGGCGCCCAGATCCTCGCCGACCTGGGGGTGCGCACCGTCCGGCTGATGACCAACAACCCCGACAAGGCCGCCGCCCTGGAGGACCACGGCATCTCCGTCGCCGGCCGCGAGCCCATGCCCGTCCAGGCGGGCGAGCACAACCTGCGGTACCTGCGCACCAAGCGGGACCGGATGGGCCACGACCTCCCCTGGCTGGAGGGGGCCGTACCCACCTCCGCCTGCGGCAACCAGTAACCACGCACCACACGCACCACCCACCACCCCGTCAACCCGGTACCGAACCGGAACCCCCTGAGGAGCAGAGCTGTGAGCGGCAAGGGCGCACCCGTACTGAGCGTGAAGAACTGCGGCGACCTCCGGGTGGCCGTGATCGCGGCCCAGTGGCACGAGAAGGTCATGGACGGCCTGGTCGACGGCGCCCTGCGGGCCCTGCACGAGCTGGGCATCGACGAGCCCACCCTGCTGCGCGTCCCGGGCAGCTTCGAGCTCCCGGTCGTGGCCAAGGTCCTCGCCGGACGCGGCTACGACGCCATCGTCGCCCTCGGCGTGGTCATCCGCGGCGGCACCCCGCACTTCGACTACGTCTGCCAGGGCGTCACCCAGGGCCTCGTCCAGGTGTCCATCGACACCGGGGTCCCCGTCGGCTTCGGCGTCCTGACCTGCGACAACGACGAGCAGGCACTCGACCGCGCCGGCCTGGAAGGCTCCAACGAGGACAAGGGGCACGAAGCGGTCACCGCCGCCGTCTCCACCGCCATGACCCTGCGCACCGTCAGCGAACCCTGGCGGTAGTCCACGGAGTGAACCCTGGCACCGGGGGCCCCGGGTGAACCCGTACCCTAAGGGCATCATGGCGAACAAGACCTTTGAAGAGCTCTTCACCGAGCTCCAGCTCAAGGCCGCCGACGGCGACCCCAGCACCTCCCGCACCGCCGAGCTCGTGGGCAAGGGCGTCCATGCCATCGGCAAGAAGATCGTCGAGGAGGCCGCCGAGGTCTGGATGGCCGCCGAGTACGAGGGCAAGGAAGCCGCCGCCGAGGAGATCTCCCAGCTGCTCTACCACGTCCAGGTGATGATGGTGGCGCGCGGGATCTCCCTCGACGACGTCTACTCCCACCTCTAGGCCGGAGCTCTTCACCACGGGCCCCCGCCCGCACCCCTTACGCACCTACGCACCTACGCACGAAGGAAGCCCCATGCTGCGCATCGCCGTCCCCAACAAGGGTTCGCTCTCCGGACCGGCGTCGGAGATGCTCCATGAGGCCGGCTACCGCCAGCGCAAGGAGTCCAAGGAACTCGTCACGGTCGACCCCGACAACGAGGTCGAGTTCTTCTACCTCCGCCCGAAGGACATCGCGATCTACGTCGCGTCGGGCAAGCTCGACATCGGCATCACCGGCCGCGACCTGCTGCTGGACTCCGGGGCCAACGCCGAGGAGATCCTGCCGCTGAACTTCGGCCGCTCCACCTTCCGCTACGCCACCAAGCCCGGCACCGCGAACGGCCCCGAGGACTTCGGCGGCATGACGATCGCCACCTCCTACGAGGGCATCGTCGCCAAGCACCTCGCCGACCTCGGCGTCGACGCCTCCGTCGTCCACCTGGACGGCGCCGTCGAGACCGCCATCGAGCTCGGCGTCGCACAGGTCATCGCCGACGTCGTCGAGACCGGCACCAGCCTGCGCAACGCCGGCCTGGAGGTCATCGGCGAGCCGATCCTCAAGTCCGAGGCGACCGTCATCCGCCGCACCGGCGCCGGCGACGACGACCCGAAGGTCGCGCAGTTCCTGCGCCGCCTCCAGGGCGTCCTGGTGGCCCGCAGCTACGTGATGATGGACTACGACTGCCGCGCCGAGCACCTGGAGCGCGCGGTCGCCCTCACCCCGGGCCTGGAGTCGCCGACCATCTCCCCGCTCCACAACGAGGGCTGGGTCGCGGTCCGTGCCATGGTCCCCGCCAAGGAGGCCCAGCGGATCATGGACGACCTGTACGAGCTCGGCGCACGCGCGATCCTCACCACCTCGATCCACGCCTGCCGCCTCTGACCGGCCGGCCCGTCCCAGAAGGCATCACCGCACCATGAGCGAGTCCGCCGCCCAGCCCGCACCGCCCGCACTGCCGGTCACCTTCCGGCCGAACCGCACCCGGGCGGTGCTGCTGGGCGTCGGATCCGTCATGTTCGCCACCATCACGGCGATCGCCCTGCTGCTGGAGAACCTCAGCCCCGGCGAGCGGGTCAGCTTCGTCGTCACCGCCGTCCTGCTGTCCTCCGTCCTCGTCCTGCTCAGCCGCCCCAAGGTGGTCGCCGACGAGGCCGGGGTCACGGTGGTCAACCTCACCACCACCCGCCGCCTGGAGTGGGCGCAGATCCTGCGCGTCAACCTCCGCCCCGGCGACCCCTGGGTCTTCCTCGACCTGAACGACGGCACCAGCCTGCCCGCCCTCGGCATCCAGCCCGGCATCGCCAAGGCCCGCGCCATCGGTGACGCCCGCGCCCTGCGCGCCCTCGCCGAGACCCGCGGCACCGGCGGCGCCGGCCGCTGAGCCCGCCGCACCCGTCCGCTGCGTCCCATTGCGGCGGCGATCTCAATGACTACCCTGGTGGGGCGGCGCACCACTGCGCCCACCCACCCGCCCCGGGAT
>NZ_JZWV01001076.1 GCF_000966975.1 Streptomyces katrae
CACCCACCCGCCCCGGGATCCCGTGGCCCGTGGGCACCTGCGACCAGAGGAGTGACTCCCTCCAGCAATGGACGGATCGTCCGGTAGTACCCGCGCCGCCCTCCCCGTGGAGGCGGCGGCATGACCATCCCGCTACTGCTGCTCGTGGCGGCATTCGCCCTGATCCTCGCCAATGGTTTCTTCGTGGCGGCCGAGTTCGGCCTCGTCACGGTGGAGAAGCCCGAGGCCGAACGGGCCGCAGCCGACGGTGACCGCCGTGCCCGCACGGTGGTCGAAGCCCTGCGGGAGCTGTCCTTCCAGCTCTCCGGCACCCAGCTCGGCATCACCATCACCTCCCTCGTCGTCGGCATGCTCGCCGAACCGGCCCTCGCAGCGCTGCTGTCCGGGCCGCTCGCGGCGACCGGCCTGCCCGAAGGGGCCGTCCCCGGAGCCGCCGTCCTCATCGGCATGCTGCTCGCCTCCGCCGTCCAGATGGTCGTCGGCGAGCTCGTCCCGAAGAACTGGGCGGTCTCCAAACCGCTCCAGGTGGCCCGGTTCGTCGCCGGCCCGCAGCAGGCCTTCTCCCGGGCCTTCCGGCCCGTCATCGCCGCCCTCAACGCCGTCGCGAACCGCCTCGTGCGGGCGCTCGGCGTGGAACCCGCCGAGGAGATGGCCTCCGCCCGCACCCCCGGCGAACTGGTCTCCCTGGTCCGCCATTCGGCCCAGGCCGGCGCCCTCGAACAGGACACCGCCGACCTCTTCGTACGGACCCTCTCGCTGGGCGAGCTCACCGCCCAGCACGTCATGACCCCCCGGGTGAAGGTCAGCGCCCTCCAGGACTCGGCCACCGCGGCCGACGTACTGAACCTGACCCGCGCCACCGGCCTGTCCCGCTTCCCGGTCTACCGCGAGCGCATCGACGAGATCACCGGGGTCGTCCACCTCAAGGACGCCCTCGCCGTACGCGAGTCCGAGCGCGCCCGTACGACCGTCGGCCGGATCTGCGTGGCCCCGCTGCTGGTGCCGGGCTCCCTGCCGGTGCAGCCGCTGCTGGAGCGGCTGCGCAGCGAACAGCCGAATCGACGAGTACGGCGGCACGGCCGGTGTGGTCACCCTGGAGGACATCGTGGAGGAACTCGTCGGCGAGGTCCGCGACGAGCACGACCTCGCCGAGGCCGACAGCCCCGAGCTGGCCGCCGTCCCCGGCGAGGACGGCCGGCCCTCCTGGGAGGCCGACGGCAGCTGCCGCGTGCACACCCTGCGCCGCATAGGCCTGGAGGTGCCCGAAGGCCCGTACGAGACCGTCGCCGGCCTCGTCGCCGACCTCCTGGGCCGGATCCCCGCCCCCGGGGACCGGGCCGAGCTGCCCGGCTGGAAGCTCTCCGTCCGCCAGGTCCGCCGCAACCGCGCCGAACGGGTCCGGCTGGTCCGCCTGACGGCCGCGGCGCAGACCGCCGCCGAAGCCGTCCCGCAGCCCGCCCGCACCGCCGGGCGGCAGCGCAGCGAGCAGCAGCTGGAAGGCGCCGCCCGATGAACGCCCTCCAACTCCTCTTCGCCCTGCTCCTGGTCCTGGCCAATGGTTTCTTCGTCGGGGCCGAGTTCGCGCTCGTCTCCGTACGCCGCAGCCAGATCGAGCCGCTGGCGGCCGCCTCCAAGCGGGCCCGCCAGGTGCTGTACGGCCTGGAGAACCTGCCCCGGATGATGGCCGCCGCGCAGTTCGGCATCACCCTGTGCTCGCTCACCCTCGGCGCCGTCGCCGAGCCCACCGTCGCCCGGCTGCTGGAGCCCGTCTTCGAGGCGGTCCACGTGCCCGAGGGGCTGGTCCACCCCCTCGGCTACGCCTTCGCGCTCGCGGCGGTGGTCTTCCTCCACCTGGTCATCGGCGAGATGGTCCCGAAGAACCTCGCCATGGCCGCCCCCGAGAAGACCGCCCTGTGGTTCAGCCCCGGCCTGGTGGCCTTCGCCCGCGTCTGCGGGCCGGTCACCACCGCCCTGGGATCCTGCGCCGCGCTGGTCCTGCGGCTTTTCAAGGTGGAGCCCAAGGACGAGGTGGAGGCCGTCTACACCAGTGCGCAGCTCGGCCGGCTGGTCAAGGACTCCCGGCAGGCCGGGCTCCTCGAACCGGTCGAGCAGGAGCGCCTGGAGGACGCCCTGGAGCTGGGCAGCCGTCCGGTCACCGACGTCCTGCTGGCCCCGGGCCGGCTGGTCACCGTCGGCCCGGCGGTCACCCCGCGCCAGATCGAGCAGCTGACCGTGCGCACCGGCTACTCGCGCTTCCCGGTCCGCTCCGACAGCGGTGCCTTCATGGGCTACCTCCACGTCAAGGACGTCCTGGACCTGGAGGACCGCGAGCGGGCCGTGCCGCAGCGGGTCTGGCGCCGGATGACCACCCTGTGCTCGACGCTCCCGCTGGACGACGCCCTGACCGTCATGCGCCGCGACGCCACCCACCTGGCCCAGGTCGCCGACCCGGCCGGCCGGGTCCTGGGCCTGGTGGCCCTGGAGGACGTCCTGGAAATGCTGGTCGGCGAGGTCCGCGACCCCGCCCACCGCATCCCGGCCCGCCGCCGCGACCGCCCGGCCCTGACGGCCTGACGCCGCAGCGCCTCAAACGCCGGCGGGGCTATCCACAGCCCCGCCGGCGTTTGAGGCG
>NZ_JZWV01001077.1 GCF_000966975.1 Streptomyces katrae
CGTTTGAGGCGGGAACGGTGGAAGGGCGGGGAGGGGCATGCCCCGCGCAGCGGCCGGCCCACCCGCACCCGGCACCCGGAACCCGGAACCCGGCAGAATGACCCCGTGGACCCGGAAACGGAACAGGTACTCGACGCCATCGGCCCAAGGCTCCGCACGCTC
Source organism: Streptomyces katrae (assembly GCF_000966975.1). Classification (GTDB taxonomy): domain Bacteria; phylum Actinomycetota; class Actinomycetes; order Streptomycetales; family Streptomycetaceae; genus Streptomyces; species Streptomyces katrae. The sequence continues at coordinate 163 of NZ_JZWV01001077.1, forward strand.
CGCCGAACCCGGGGCCTCACCCTGGAGGCCCTCGCCGCCACCACCGGAATCTCGGTGAGCACCCTCTCCCGCCTCGAATCCGGCAGACGCCGCCCCACCCTCGAACTCCTCCTCCCCCTCGCCCGAGCGCACCGCGTCGCCCTGGACGACCTCGTCGGCGCCCCGCCCACCGGCGACCCCCGGGTGCACCTGGAACCCCTGCGCAAACACGGCACCGTCATCGTCCCGCTGACCCGCTACCCGGGCCGGATCCAGGTGTTCAAACAGGTCCTGACCCCGCGCGAGCCCAGGCAGGTCACCCACGAGGGCTACGAGTGGTTCTACGTCCTCGCCGGGGAGGTCCGGCTGATCCTCGGGGACGAGGAGCTGGTCCTCCGCCCCGGCGAGGTGGCCGAGTTCGACACCGCCCGCCCCCACTGGTTCGGTCCCGCCGACGGCGGAGTGGCGGAGGTGCTGCACCTGTTCGGCCCCCGGGGCGACCAGGCCGTCGTCCGCGCGGCCCCGCCGGCCCCCTGACACCCGGCCGGGCGGCGGCCTACAGCGCCGGCGGCTCCGGCCGCTCCTGCGGCCCCCGCCCCGACAGCACCTCCCCGTACGCCTGCATCAGGTCCGCCAGCCGCAGCGTCGCCAGGTCGTCGCGCGAGGGGTCCCCGGCGAAGCCGGCCAGCCGCAGGTCCCGGTAGGCGCAGCTCTTCTCGTACAGAGTGCGCAGGAACCGCCCATTGCCGAGCTCGTCGATCCAGCCCTGCTCCACCACGTGCCCGCTGATGCTGCGCAGTTCCTCCAGGGCCTCCTCGTCCCAGCGGTCCCCGTTCGCCTCGGCCAGCACCCCGCCGATCGCGGTCAGTTCGGCCGGCCGGTAGCTGGGGAAGTCCACCCGGGTCGTGAACCGCGACGACAGCCCCGGATTGGCGGCCAGCAGCCGGTCCATCCCCGCCGGATAGCCCGCCAGGATCACCACCAGGTGGTCCCGGTTGTCCTCGGCGCGCTTGAGCAGCACCTGCAGGGCCTCGTCCCCGTACGCGTCGCCCTTGCTGTAGCCGGAGTTGGACAGGCTGTACGCCTCGTCCACGAACAGCACCCCGCCGATCGCCGAGTCGATCAGCTCGTTCGCCTTGACCGCGGTCTGCCCGAGGAACTCGCCGACCAGATCGGCCCGCTGGGCCTCCACCAGGTGGTCGCCGCCCAGCAGCCCCAGCGCGTAGAACACCCGCCCCAGGATCCGGGCCACCGTGGTCTTGCCCGTCCCCGACGGCCCCGAGAAGACGAAGTGCCGCTTCGGCGGCTGCACCGGGAGCCCCTGCGCGGCCCGCAGCCGGGCCATGTGCAGCTGCGCCGAGAGGGCCTTCACCTGCCGCTTCACCGGCTCCAGGCCCACCATCCGCTCCAGCTCCGCGAGCGCCTCCGCCAGCGCCCTCGGATCGGCCGGCCCGGCCGGCAGCCCGACCGGGGCGCCCTGCGCGGGAAGGGTCACCTTGTGCCGTACGCCATCCAGCCGGCCCGTCCCGGCCGGCGGCCCGAAGCGCGGGTCCGGGGGCTCCCCGGGCGTCGGCGGATCGGCGTCCACCTGCCCGTCCGGGGCCAGGTCCTGCACCGGCCCGCCTCCGCCGTCCAGCGCCACCGCCGTGTAGTCCCCGCCGGCGGGGGACAGCCCGTGCCCCGCGAAGCCCTCGGTCAGGTGTCCGCCGTACCCGGCGTACCCGGCGGCGTCGGCCATCCCGTCGAAGTCGTCGCTGTCCTCGATGGCCGTCAGCCGGGCCGCCGTGTCCATGAAGGCCGGGTCCACCCGGTGCACCGCCCGGTACAGCGGCAGCGCCGCCGCGCTGCGCCCCGTGCCCTCGCGGGCCCGCGCCAGCCAGTACCGCAGTTCCTTGCGCTGGGGCTGCTCGCTGCGGCAGCGCATGAGCGCCGCCGACAGCATCGGCTCCGCCTGCCCGTACATCTCCAGCCGGACCCGGGCCATCCCGCCGAAGAGCCCCGCCTCGATGCCCAGCAGCGGATCGTGCACCAGCGGCTCGGTGTGCCGGACGAGCTGTTCCCAGTCCTTGACGAGGTAGGCCCGGCAGGCGTGCAGGAACCGCACCTGGGGGTCGGTGTCCACCGGCGGCAGCGCGGCCAGGGCCTGGTCCAGCTCGGGGACGTGGCGGCCGTCCAGCCAGTGGGAGGCGTGGGCCAGCAGCAGGTCGCGCCGGCTCTCCAGCACCGGCTGCACCCACCAGCCCAGCCAGTACCAGGAGTTCAGGGTCCGCCGGTGCCGGGTGCGCTGCTCGCCGAAGCGGTCCCGGTG
>NZ_JZWV01001078.1 GCF_000966975.1 Streptomyces katrae
CGAAGCGGTCCCGGTGGGCGTACATGCGCAGTAACGCGTTCGTGGTGTCCACGCGCAGCGCGTGCAGTCCGAGCCAGGCGTCGGCCATCGAGGGATCCAGGCCGACGGCCGTACGGAACTCCTCCTCGGCCTGCGGATAGGCGCCCATGGTGCAGGCGTCGACCCCGCGCAGCCAGGCGAGTTCGGCCGGGGCGTGTGTGCTGCCCGGCATGCCGAAGTCCATCACGTCCCCCACAAGCCTGCCCGTGGCAC
>NZ_JZWV01001079.1 GCF_000966975.1 Streptomyces katrae
GCCCGTGGCACGCGGCAACCCGCGCGCCGAGCACGCGGGTTGGCCACCCGGCCGATGAAATCAGGGCTGCATCGTACCTGCGGTGACGCACCTTACCCAGGGTGCGGGGGGCACGGGTCGTGGCCGCGCCCCGGATGCGTACGGTGACTCAGGGTGAAGGGCGGTGGGCGGAGCGGGGTGCCCCACGCCCGGCCGGGACCGGCCCGGGGCAGAAC
>NZ_JZWV01001080.1 GCF_000966975.1 Streptomyces katrae
AGGCAGAACGAAGCCCCCGATCACGGGGGAACAACCGGGGGCTTCGCGTCCGCTGCGGCCTTCGCAGACCGCGCATTCAGAACGTAAGGCCGCATCCGGGCCCGGGTCAAGCGGGTCGGGGAGCCCCCTGGGGCGTCCGTCGTGGGGGAGGGCTCAGGTCTGGGGGAGTCCGTCACCGTCGGTGAGCGCGGAGGGCGTTCCGGGCGTCGCAGAAATCCCTGAAGTCCACTCGTATCCCGTACCGCTCTGGTGCACCAAAGTGTTCGCGAAGGGGCGCGAAGGGTCGTCCGAGAAGTGCGCGAGCTCCGCGCGCTCCCACCCGTCCCAGAAGGCGGAGAGTTCGCGCCCGTCCCGCTGCCGTCCCCGCCCCCAGGAGGCCTCACGGGGGGTCTCCATCCACAGCAGCCGCGCCAGATGCGGGCGCCGCTCGCGCCCCCCCGGCCCCGACCNGCCCCGACCCCCTCGACCAGCAGCACCGGGGCGGGCTCCAGCACCCGCTCGGGTCCGAACCGGCGACCTTCCCAGTCGTACGGGGCCCAGCGCGCGGGCCGCCCGGCGGCCAGGGGCTCCACCACCTGCACCCGCAGCCGGTCCCACCAGCCGAAGAGCTCCGCGTGGGTGGCCACGTCGTCCAGGTGCAGCACGGGCGCCCCGCCGAGCGCCTCGGCGAGCCGGCCGGCGAAGGTGCTCTTGCCGCTGCCGGCGTGCCCGTCGATCCCGATCACGCGGGTGACGCCGAGGGAGGGCGGCAGGGCGGCGAGCGACTGCGCGAGCGGGGCGAGTGACGACAGTACTTCCACCCGCCCAGCGTAGGCCCTGCCCGGAAGCCCCCGGGGCAGGCCCCGCACCCCGTTCCGGGGGCTCCGCCCCAGAC
>NZ_JZWV01001081.1 GCF_000966975.1 Streptomyces katrae
GGCGGAGCCCCTGGGAACGGAGGAAGGGAGGGTAGGGGACGGCCCCGCGCAGCGGCACCCCGCCCCGACACGGCGTACGGGCTTCACCACCCCGCCCCCGGGAAGTGGAAGGGTGGACCAGCCGCGCCGACCGACCAACGACCCCTGGGGGCCACGCCGATGACCGCACCCACACCCCGCCGCGCCCTCCTGGCCATCGCCCTGGCCGCAGCCACGGCAGCCACCGTCCCCGGCGGCCGCGCCTCGGCAGCCCCCGGCTCCGGCCCGGCGCAGCCGGAACGAGCCCCGGCCCCGGCCCCCGCCGCGGCCGGCGCCGCCGTGGACAACCGGTTCTGGTACGCGTACGCCCACTGGCAGGCCGGCACCCACCGCGGCACCACCGCCGTCAACGGCACCCGCCCCGGCCTGCAGATCAAGACGCCCGCCGGCCGCACCGAGTACACCGACCCGCACACCGGCCGGAAGTCCTCCTGGGAGTACGCCACCTGGACCTCCCCGCTGCACCGCTCGACCGTCCCCGCCACCGAGGCCATCGCCTCCTGGAACGCCCGTACCCCGGCCGGCAGCTGGATCCAGACCGAGCTGCGCGTCACCTACCCCGACGGTACGACCGGCCCCTGGTACGTGATGGGCCGCTGGGCGGCCGGCGACGGCGACATCCGCCGTACGTCCGTCGACGGCCAGACCGACGGCCGGACCACCGTCTGGACCGACACCCTGGCCGTCGACGGCCCGGCCGCGGCGGCCGGCGTGCGGATCACGCACTGGCAGCTGCGCATGACCCTGTACCGCAAGCCCGGCGCCCCCGGCGGCCCCACCGTCTGGCTGGCCGGAGCAATGGCCTCCGCCGTCCCGGACCGGTTCACCGTCCCGGCCTCCGCCCCCTCCGGCCGGGCCCACGAGCTGAAGGTCCCGCGCTACTCCCAGGAGGTGCACGCCGGCCAGTACCCGGAGTACGACAACGGCGGCGAGGCCTGGTGCAGCCCCACCTCCTCGCAGATGATCATCGAGTACTGGGGACGCAGGCCCAGCGCCGCGTCCCTGGCCTGGGTCGATCCCGGGTACGCCGACCCCCAGGTCTGCCACGCGGCGCGCTCCACCTACGACGCCGCCTACAAGGGCTGCGGCAACTGGCCCTTCAACGCCGCCTACGCCGCCACCTACCGGGACCTCGCCGGCGTCGTCACCCGGCTCGGCTCCCTCACCGACCTGGAGACCCTCGTCGCGGCCGGCATCCCGGCCATCACCTCCCAGTCCTTCCTCCGGGAGGAGCTGACCGGCGCGGGCTACGGCACGGCGGGGCACCTGATGACCGTGATCGGCTTCACCGCCGCCGGGGACGTCATCGCCAACGATCCGAACTCGGCGGACAACGCCTCCGTCCGCCGCGTCTACAAGCGCCGCGAGTGGGAGAACATCTGGCTGCGCACCAAGCGCCGCAACGCCGAGGGCAAGACCGTCTCCGGCAGCGGCGGGGTCTGCTACCTCTACGCCCCCGCCCGGCCGACGGCGGCCCAGATCTCCGCGCTGCGGCAGGTCGGGGTGCTGTGAATCCCGCCGAAGATCCGCCGCCCCGGATGGCTTAAACGGCCAATTCTGGGCATAAGGGGCATATAAGGCTTCTCATAGGAGGCAGCCCACCATGACCACCCATTCCACCCATTCGAGCATCGAACATCACCCGGACCTTGCCGAAATGCGGACTCGGTTCGAGCGGGTGACGGTCACGCCCGCCGCGCAGGCCGTGGAGGCACTGGCCCTGATCACGGGCCTGTACCTGGCGGCTTCGGCGTGGATCGCCGGGTTCAGTGCGCTGAGCCCGCTGGCCATCAACAACCTCATCGCCGGCGCGGCCTTCTGCCTGTGCATGGGCGGCCTGGGATCGGCGTACGAGCGTACGCACGCGATGGCCTGGACCGCGGCCGCCATCGGCGCGTGGACCATCGTGGCCCCCTGGGTCATGGCCGGTGCGATGGACACCACCCGCAGTGTCGCCAGCAACGTCATCACCGGCGCGGTCGCCCTGTGCCTCGCCCTGGCCATGGTGGCCATGGGCGGGCGCCCGCGTACGACCACCTGACCGGGGCGCTCGTCCCTCACCGCCACCGCCGGGCCCCGGCCGCCCTCCGCACCCCGGAGGCGGCCGGGGCCCGGTGGTGTGCGGCCTGCGGCTGTGACCCTTGCCATATACCGTGAATGCCGCGAACGCTGGCACATTGGACGGCATGACCGCACACACCGCCACCCTCACCGCCCGCGCCCGGCGCCTCGTCGGCACCGGCGGCCCCAAGGAATCCGACTGGCTGGAGCACGTGCTCGGCTGGACCCTGGTGGTCGTCGTGGCCATGTTCGTCACCCAGCTCGGCTGGCTGTAGGCCTGCCGGGTCTTCAGGAGGCCTCCAGCCGCAGCCCGTCGGTGACGATCACGTCCGAGGTGACGAGCGCCTGCTCGGCGCTGACCCGCGTCATGAACACGAAGGGCGGGATGACCGGGGGAGCGGGCAGCCCCTCCGGGCTGAACGTCAGGCAGAGCAGCCCCTCGATGCACCCGCTGAACCGCGTCAGGTACAGGGTGACGTCCCCGCGCAGCTCCAGGGACCGGGCGGTCAGCCCGTACTCCTCCCCGCCGTCGCGGGTGCGCAGCCGGTAGTCGCGCAGCGAGGCGGCCGCCATCTTCAGTA
>NZ_JZWV01001082.1 GCF_000966975.1 Streptomyces katrae
CTTCAGTACGAGCACCCGGCGCGGCCCGTCCGCGGTCGGCACCTCGGTGATGCCCGCCAACGCGAAGCCCTGCGGCGCGAAGAGCGAGGTGGTCACCGTCGGGGGAGTCCGCCCGGCCACCGGCGGCCCCTGCCCGGCCGTACCGGCCCCCGCCACCTCGGCCGCCCCTGTCGCCCCCGCCTGAGCCGTGCCCGTAACCGCTGCGGCCGCCCGGGCCGCCCCCGCCTCCGCCTCCGCCCGGGCCGGCGGAG
>NZ_JZWV01001084.1 GCF_000966975.1 Streptomyces katrae
CGGCCCGCAGATCCACGGTCCACCTGCCGCGGCGCCGGGTCCCCTCCCCCTCTCGATCTGCTCGACGAACGTCCGCCGCCCAACAAGTGGTTGCACATCCCACGAGCACCACGTGCGCCGGAGCGCCAGTCGGCGGCACTGAGGCACTCGCGGCGCACAGGAGTCAAACGGTGCGCTCCCCGCGATCCAGCCGGCCTGACGCCTGGAAGCAAAGGTGCTGCCGCTTTGGGTAATCACGCTGGCAGGGTGGGCGGGGATGTGTGGGTGTACCCGGGCTTCCGGCCGCAGGGGGCTGGGACCGTGCGTCGCTGCTGCTCTGCACGGCACACATCCGACGAAGGAGTCAGTACATGCGTGTTCCCAGGATTCTCGCGCTCGCCAGTATGACCGTAGCTCTGACGGTGGCGCTGGCCGGTGTCGCCCCCGCGCAGGCCCGGCCCGCGCCGACCGGTACAGGTTCGGCCGTCACCGCCCCCCGGGACCAGATCCAGTGCCCCCGCGGGTTCGTGTGCATCTACCCCGAGATCGGCTTCGAGGGCCAGCCCTACGTCAAACGCGCCACCGACGGCTCGGTCCGCCACCTGCCGGACTACATCCGCGGCAAGGGAAGCTCGGTCATCAACAACAGCAGCCGCACCGCGCGGGTCTACCAGAAGGACAACTACTTCGGCCGGCACGTGTGCGTCGGGGCCGACGGCGGCGCCATCGGGGACCTGCGTTCCTACCAGCTCAACGACACCACTCACTCCCTGAAGAACAACACCACACCCTGCGGCGCGTAAGGAGGCGTGGGAGACCCAACACGCCGCGCTCCGGTGGTGCCGGCAAGCCACGGGCGGCGTGCGGCCCCCTCGGGGGGCGCCGCACGCCCGCGCGGGAGCAGATCGGCCCGGCCTGGTAGTTACTTCTCCCGGGAGTGCTTGCCGGGCTCGATGATCTCGTCGAGGACTGCCCGGATGCTGTTGTAGATCTGCGATGCATCTGCAAGCTGTTGGTCGTCGGATCCACCGGCCGTGCTCGCGGCCTGCAGCCGTTCGTCCTCCGCAGCAGCCCAGTCCCGCGCCGCACGGATTCGCCTCAGCAACTCATCTGCGTCGATCTCAGCCATGCGCGGGACCCTACCGATCCTTCGCCGCCCCGAACAGGGCGCGTCCAACGACTGCGGGCCGCCGGGTGCGGACCGGGAACCACACGCCCGCCAGTCCCGCCCACCTGCGCGGGATAGCCGATCAAGCAGTCCGGCGAGCGCCTGGAGCGGGGTCAGCCCCACCCAGACCGCGGCCCCCGCCAGGATCTGCCCACCCGCATGCCCCGGCGGGGGCACACCCTCCAGCGCCGGAGGACGAGGCCAGCGAACTCGCCGTCCCGCCTCCGCCCCTTCCTGTTCTCCCGTCCCGCTGAGCCGGCAGGCGTAGTGCTCCAGCGGTCGGATAGGGGAACGGGCCAGGGGCGCGGCGGGGGTCAACGCGTAGCACCTTTTAAGTCGGCACCGGGGATTCGCAAAACCCTTCCGGGCGTCTTCAAAACGGCCGATACCGAGCCTTTGTGGCGCAGCTGCTCTCTGCCATGCTTCACGCTGTTTCTTGCACATGCCTATTCCACTTCGCCATGCCCAGTTGAGGCTGGACATGACCATGAAGGAGGAAAGCGTTGCAAATGCCGAAGAGAATCTCAGTGGCCATGACTGCCACTGTGGCAGTTGGCGCGATGGTGTCGCCCGCATCAGCTGCCACTCGCGCGGACACCATGTCCGTTCCCCTGGGGCCCACAGCCGTGAACTGCAACTGGGACCCCGGCGCCGGCACCACCGGCGTGAGCCTTAGGACCACCAAATCGATCAGACTGAGGTATGGGCCCGCTTCGGGCTGCGGTTTCATCGGGTGGAGCGACATGTCCGTGCCCACACAGCTGTGGGCTGTGTGCAAGTACCGCAATCCCGACTCGGGCAACCTCTGGTACTACGTCGACCCGAGCGACACAACGTGGCGGAACGGCTGGATCTATTCCGGGAACGTCAGTGTCGGTCCAGGGCTGATACCCAGCTGCTGAAGCCCTCGGCACCAGCAGACGGGCGCGGCTCGGAAGCCTGTCCGGCGGACGCATCCGTCGCCGTCTACCCCTCCTCGCTCGCTGAACGCGTTCACGGTGAACAGGAGCGCTGCGGCAACCGGATCCTGGTTCCGGCCCTGTGCTTGGCTCAGGCACAGGGCTGCCCAGGCCGCCACAGGGGCAGGCGTGCTCAGGTACGCGTGCACCGACGTTGAGGCGCCGGGCAGATCGACGCTCCGGCCGTGGGCAGCATGCCAACGATGACCCAAACAGCATGGACGCCTGCCACGCCCTCTACACCGCCCCGCGCCGGACAGGAACGGCGGCATGCCGATCCTGCTGAAGAGAGCCGGTACCGCCCGGCGGCCTCGGGAAGGACCCGGTGCGCGCCGAGCGGCGGGCAGCGGCGCTGGCCGCGATCGATGAGGACTGGAACCCGGGCGACGGCGACCATGGGTGGACGGTGGACTGACAGCGGCACTACGCCTACCTCACCCAGCTCCTGGACGAAGGCGCCCGCCTGGCCGCCATCAAGCCCGGGGTGACCCGCCACGGGGAGGCCATCGGCCGATGGCTGGCCACCCAGCGCCGGGATTGGGCACGGCTGAACACCGAGCAGCAGACCCGGCTCACCAAGTTGGGCGTCACCCCGGCGCGGGTCGTACACGCCCGCAGCGCGCCCGCCAAGACGAGCACGACCACCACGTCCGGCCGGGGCGCAGAAGCCTTCCACAAGGGCGTCCAAGCCCTCGCGCAGTACCGGGCGCGAGAAGGCGGCGGAACACCCGGGCGGGGACATGTGGAGCGGCTCCCGGACGGGAGTGAACATCGCACAGGTGTATGGGTGGCGAACCAGCGGCAGCGACGCGACCGGCTCGACCCGGCACAGCTCGAAGCCCTCTCCGCGCTGGGGCAGGAGTGGGCGGCCCAGTGAGGACGGGGTGATCACGGCGCTGCCGTGATCACCCCGGATGCTGTGTACGGTCCCGGCTCCGGCCAGGTGTTCTCAGGCGGCCCGGGGGTGCCGTGTACGGGCCCCTTCTGCGACAGGGTGGGCATGCTCCCGTCTCGACTCGGTGAAGAGTTCGATCAGGTCTTCCCTTCCCCGCAGACGTACGGTCCGACCAGGGCCCCGGAGCAGGTCGGACGGACGGAGGGCGGGCATTCGGGCGGTCCACCCCGGGGCGTGTTCGCTGTGGCGAGAGGTCTCGTCGATGTAGGCGGCCAGGGCTGCCTCCGCGTCTCTCACAGCCCAGTTGGCACCCATGCGCCGTGTCGTGATCCGCTCGTAGGCGTCCGCCCAGCGCCGCACCAAGCGCGGTCCGAGCCCGCAGGCGCTCAGGAAGGCGACGCACTGCTGGCGGCTGGCCGGCAGCGCCTGGCGGCTGACGATCCGCGCCGCGGTGCTGACCGGCAGCAGGTGCGCGCCGCCCGCCAGCGCCTGCAACCGGCGCAGCGACAACGCCCCGGCCCACTCGTAGAAGTACTCCAGCGCTTCACTCAGGTGCCCGGCCGTAGTGACCAGTTCAGGGGATGCCGGGCGGCGCAGGTGCTTCAGACGGCCGCGTTCAGCGACCCGGGCGGACCGCCACAGACTCGTGAGCTCGCCGAGCTCGCGCCTCAGCTGGCTCATCACCGCACCGTCCCCGTTGCAGCAGGCGTCGGTGAAGGCGGTGAACGTCTTCCAGGACGGCACAGTGCGGCCCGACGCCGCCCGCTTGAGCGTCGCCGCGGACAACCCGGTCCGGGAGGCGAGCTCGTCGTAGGTCAGCCCGGCATCCGCCCGCAGCTCACGCAGTGCCGCGGCCAGCTCGCCGCGCTCGGGGACGGTGTGGTCGACGGGAAGTTCAGGACGTCCCATGACCAAGCCCCTACCGGCCGGCCTGGAGTGCGGCCCGGGCAGCCGCCGCCACAGCGCCCCGGCCGCCCGGGGTGACCGCGACGACCAGGGCGGCGCCGATGGCGCCCGCACCGCCCAAGAGCCGGAAGACCTCGCCCATCGGCATCCCCCGCAGGCTCAGCACCACGGCCAGGACGAACACCACGGGCATCACCACGCTGATCACGACCGCCTGCGGCATCGTCAGCCCGGTCGCCCGGGCGTCCGCTCCCCGCTGCCGGCCGCCCAAACCGGTCGCCTCAGTCGTCACACTCATGTCGAGTCCGTCCCGGGGACACCGCAACCGGCGCCCCTGAAGTAGTAGGAGGTGGGAGGGCGCGGGACAGCGCCCTCCCGTATTGGTGACTCCGCGCCAAGTGGCGCTTCCCCAGGGGCGATTGGCGTCGCTTGCCCGGGGATCACAAGCATGACAGACCGTCACAGGCGCCGGGGGGACACGAAACCCGGCCCATATCCCGTAAGTCCTAAATGTCCTTTCATTCGTCCACTGGCGTCCCTGACCTTGCATAAGCTTGCAGAAGATCCCGGGGAGGCGCTCTGACCTGCACAAACGTCTCCCACGCTTTCCGGGTGCGACGCCGACCCTCCCCACCAGCCCCCCGGCAGACCCCGTGCAGCGCCCACAGAACCCAGACCCCCGCCGTGATTCGTCCAAGCCCGTCCAAGGAGAAGTTGTGCTCCGGTCCCTTTGAAGAGCACGGTGGGACACATACACCGCCGGGAGACCGGCGGCCCCTGAAGTAGGTGACTCCGCAGCAGGGACACAAGCAGCACCGCGTTGGCGCGCGAGTGCCGCACGCAGGGCCGGCCCCCACCGGGGCCGGCCCTGTCCCATTTCCCCGCCCCGGCACCCGCTCCGCTAGTCGACTAGCGGACCTCCTGACGTCGATGAGGCAGGTAGCGCCCCGGGCTGACCAGGGACGTTCCCATATATGGGACACGTCGATCACCAGGGGCAGCACGGTTCCCACATCCGGGAACCCCGCCCCCGGGGCGCAGCAGCGCCGGGTCGACGGCGACGCCCGGCTCACACTCGAACACCTCAGGCAGACCCGTAAGGACGATGTGAGGCGGCCCCCGGTACGCCCCTCCGGGTAGCGGCCGGGAGAACCTGCGGCGTTTACGGGACGTCGCCCTGCCACACGACCCGTCCGACGTCACCGGCCCCGAGGCCGGAGCCAGGCTCGGCTGGCGCGTAGTCGGAGCGGTCGCCCGGCCCGAACGCGCCGTGCTCCGACATCAGCAGCGGCCCGTCCACCACCTCTAGCGGGGGCCATCCCGTCACGTCGAGCAGCATCCCGTCCAGGGCCTGCCGACCAGCTCCACGTAGTCGCGGCCCGGCTGCGGCCCGCGCTGCGGTTCGTGGGCAGCGGCGGCCTGGCCGTCAGTGCCGATCTGCCGCCGCCGCAGGCCCACCCATCCAGATTTCTGACCTGGGGAAACCTCACTCCGACCTTTGAGCACAGCCACTCATCCGGGCCCGCCCTATCAGCACGGGCTAGCCGCACCCTAACCAGCCCAACTCACCGCCCCGACCGGCCGCCCGCCGACTACGGGACGTCGCCGCGCCACCCGAACCGGCTGGGGTAGACGCCATCGGCCTCGGTCGGCTCGTACGCGCAGCGGCCACCCGGCCCGAACGCCCCCCGCTCCGACATCAACACGGCACCGTCAGCAAGTTCCAGCGGACTCCAGCCCGTCACGTCGAGCAGCTGCCCGTCCAGCGGGCCGCCCACCAACTCCACGTAGATGTGACCCGGCTCCGGACCCGGATCGGGGTCCTCCGGCTCCGACCCATACACCCGCCAGCCCTTCCACGCATCATCCATCCGCCCAGCCTTCCGCCCCCGGCCGGTGCACGGGCAGGTATCCGCAATCCGGGCCCCAAGGGGTGAACTACCGTGCTGCGCTCATGTGGTGTTTGGGGATGAGGGAGGGGCGGCCCGTCATGAGCCGCCCCTCGACTTCATCGCTGCTCGGTCAGTGTCCGGGAGTCGCCGATCCGGCCTGGGCGGCGGTACGGGACCTGGCTCGCGAGATCCTCTTCGTCCTCACCGGCGACCGCACCCTCCCCATGCCCGAGATCAACGTCATCCCCGCAACCTCCGACACGGCGGCCCCGCTGCCGGTCGACCACGTCGCCCCGTAGGCCGCCTCTTCCGGATCGTGGTCCCCCAGCTACCGCTGGGAGGTGCATGTTCGGGAGCCAGGGCGTACCGCCCCAGCGGCTCGTTTACGGCTCCCAACGGCCTGCCGACCGCGGCTCAGCTACGGGACGGTCTCGTAGGAGAGGGTCGCGCCCGGGCATTCCTCGGCTACGCCAAGCAGGGCGGCGCGCTCGCGGTCATCGGCAGCAAGGCCCCAGCGAAGCTTGGTCTCCACCCAGCCCGTCGCGTAGGCGCAGTGGTAGCCGGCGGCCGGGGGCAGCCAGTCCGCCGGGTCCTTGTCCGCCTTGGCGCGGTTGGAGCGGGCGGTGACCGCGATCAGCGAGGTGGGTGTGGCGAGGTCGTTGGCGTAGGCCTCGCGGCGGGCCGCGGTCCAGGTGGAGGCGTTGGAGTCCCAGGCTTCGGCGAGCGGGACGAGGTGGTCGACGTCGAGGCTGGAGGCGGAGGTGACCCAGGTGTCGTCGTAGAGGGAGAACCAGCGGCCGCCGGAGAGCTTGCAGCCCGCGCTGATCTCCGGCTGTTCGACGGCTTCTTCCAGGATGACTTCGGCGCGGGTGTTGCAGCCGTCGGAGGTGTTGGCGCCGGCGTTCCAGTGCTTGAAGG
>NZ_JZWV01001085.1 GCF_000966975.1 Streptomyces katrae
GTTCCAGTGCTTGAAGGCGGTGCGGACGTAGCCGTCGCGGGACTCGGGCGCGGCGGCGATTCGGTCGATGCCCTCGGTCAGTGTCGCGGTCTCCAGCGCGGGCGCGACGGTGAAGGTGGGCTGTGGGCCGCTGGTGCCGTCGGCGGCCTGGGCGGGCGCGGCGGTAGCGAGGAGCGGCAGGGCGGCGAGGGCGAGCGCGGACAAGGCCCGCTTCAAGTTGGTGATCATGCCCGCGTTCTAGCGGCCGGTTCTGGGGTCGGGCGATGGTCTGGTGCGCGGATCACCCGGGTGGGTGTGAGCAATCACCGCAGAAACGCCTCAGCAAGCAGACGGGGCCCGTCGGCGGGCCGCGCTCGGTGGGGCGCTCGCCGGAGACCTCGGTGTGCGCGCCGGAGTGCGGGGACGGGCTCCGGTTCACTCACTCGGGTGAATCGGGGGGCTGTGGGGGGAGAAGTGCGCGGTGGGGTGCGTCAGGGGGGCGAGGACGCGTTCACGCCGACCGTGTCCCGCCAAGTAGATGGAGAACCACTACGTCGTCCTTGGAGTGGATCGGGGATGTCCCGGCCGCCGTGAGCGCGGTGCATCTTCCTTGATCGGGGGTTACACCGAACGATTTACAGTCCCCGATGAGGACGAACGAGGACTACTACTACTCCCTCCACCCGCCGCGGACGGAGCCCGGCAGAGATACGAGGCCGGCTCACACGGGCGCGCAGGGTACGCCCCTGTCCGCATCGGAGGCTGGACCGAGCCGGTGCCGAGCCCTACCAGGCGTGGGCTGGGCATGGCTGGAAGATGGGTGGGTCCTCAAACAACTCCCGCTGTGCGTCGTAGACCGCGTTCCAGAGCTCGGGCTCGTACGCGTACACGACCACCGGCTCCTCAGCGCTCATCCCGCCTTCGGCGGTGTCGAAGTACGGAAACCGGTGCCGTGCAGCGGCAACTCGCGGATCGGTGCCGGGCATGAACGCGACCGCCGGGTTCACCCATACCCGCACCATCCCGTCGACGTCACCGTCCAGCGCCAGGAACTCGTGCTCCACCAGCCAAGCGATCTCGGTCCGCACGTACTCGACACTTACCCCTGCCTTCTGCGCTGTCTCGGAGACGTCGACGAGAACGGGTCCGTCCTTATCAAGGCCCCAAGAGACCAGCTGCAGAATCATGAACGTGTCCGGCCACTTCCTGCGCGGGACCGTGCCCCGCAGTTGGTGCCGACGCAGGAAACTGGCCGCCAGGGCACCAGGGCCAGCCGTGACGCCCTGGTCGCATCCGCAGGAACTCATGACCCACAACCAACCGCAGCCAGGCCGTGAAGCACCACCGCCGTTCGGGCGGCAGCCCCAGCAATTCCGACAGCCCAGTCAGCCGACGCCACTCCAATGAGATCCGGGCCAGCGAGCGGGGACCGATGACCGGCCACGACCCAGCGCACCGGCCGGCCTTCGTCATCCTCGCTGCGGCACCGGCCCGCGGGCAGGGGCCTACTGGTAGCGGTTCCAGCCGCCGAATCGGGCCAGCAGGGCGCGGGTCTCGTCAATGTTCAGGCCGAGGGCGGCTGCTACCTTCTCTGGGGCCTGGGCGCGGGCTTCGTGGGCAGGCCAGTGGGCGGTGCGTGAGGCGATGATCTCCAGTTCGCGGGCGGCCTTGACCGCGGCGACCGGCGAGTCCTCGCCGAGCCTCTCGATCGCGGCCGTGACGCCCTCCAGCAAGGCGAGCAGGTCGGCAGGCAGAGGGACCGTGGTTTCGCCTACGGCGATGGTGTGCTTGTCCCAGTCGTCCAGGCACTGCCCGGCTGTCCTGTCTCCGTGCTCGCGGAAGCGGAGGTCGCCGGCTGCCTCCCAGTCCACCGTGTGGGACTCCCCCGTCCAGCCGCACGTGCACTCCGCGCGCAGAGCGTGTGCCCGGGGCCGCTGGGGGTAGTCGGAGCCGTCGTAGACGCTCCAGTGCCGCACCGTCTCCCCGATACTGGAGTTCCCGTCGAAGTACACCGGCTTCGGCGTCGTCCCGTCGGCGAGGAGTACCGCGACCCGCCCCTCGTGCGACCGGCCGTACTCCTCACTCGTCCACGTCTCGTCCCTGGCCACGCATTCCCTCCCGCGTCCGAGGCCCGCGCCATCGCCAGCCCTGCACCGACGATTTCGCACCCCGGGCCACGCTGTCCGCAGAACAGCAGAATTGCCGGCCGCGGGGTGGCGCGCGGGTGGGTCTCAGACGGTCGGCACGGAGACCGACCTGGGCGGAGCAGCCGAGCGGGGTGGCGGCGGCCCGGGGCAGAGGGTGGGCCCCGCCATCGCGGAGGCCCGCCGGCAGGGCATGCCTGGTGAGTCAGAGCGGGCGGCCGTCGCAGTCGAAGAGGTCGCCCCCGGCGTCGAGGTGGGGTTCGATGCACTCGGCGTGCGCCTCGACGGTTCCGTCGGCGTAGCGCTGGAGGAGGACACCTGCGTGGGCCGCGGCCTCAGCGACCGACCCGTAGGGCTCCTCGCCCCGGGCCGTCATCCCGTTCCGGGCCGTGGCCGAGGCATCTCGGGGCCGGGCCGGCGTTGCCGGTGGGCTTCGTCGACCTGGACACGTCGACCCGGTGTTCTTCGACAAGACGTACTTCCTCGGGCCCCGGGGAGTCCAGTACGGGAAGGTCTACGCCCTCCTGGAGCGCGCCCTGGCCGAGTCGAACAAAGCCGGCATCGCCACCTTCGTAATGCGCGGGCGGGAGTGCCTGGTCGCCCTGAAGGCGGAGGAGGCCGAGGGCCTGCTCACCCTCCACACACTGCACTGGGCCGACGAGCTGCGCGATCCGCACGCCGAGGTGCCCCACCTGCCGGGGAAGGTCGAGGCGACGGCGGCGGAGGTGAAGATGGCCATGCAGCTGATCGACGCCCTGGCCATGGAGTGGGAGCCGGAGGCCTTCCACGACTCCTTCCGCGAGAAGGTCGAAGCCCTGGTGAAGGCGAAGGCGGCCGGGCAGACGGTGGAGAAGGCCGAGCCGGAGGCGGAGCCGACCGGTGCCGTCGACCTCATGGAGGCCCTGCGCGCCAGCGTCGAGCGGGCCCAAAGCCCCAAGGACACCGGCGACAAGGCCACCTCGCCCGGCTCCCGGGCGGCGGGCGGGAAGAAGGCGCCGGCCGCGAAGAAGCGGGCGCGCTCCGGACCGGCGGCCAAGGGCCGGGAGCTGATGGCGCTGACGAAGGCGGAGCTGTACGAGAAGGCGGCCGCGGCCGGCATCCCGGGCCGCTCGTCCATGAACCACAACCAGCTCGCAGAGGCGCTCTCCCACCCGGGCCGCAGGAAATGACCCAGGGGGTTCGGCTCCAGGCTCCTGCCTGAGGTGGCCGGTGACGGCGATCGGCGCCGTCACCGGCTCTACACGCG
>NZ_JZWV01001086.1 GCF_000966975.1 Streptomyces katrae
ACCGGCTCTACACGCGCGTCACCCGCGTCGGCACGCTTCTTTCCCGCCATCGCCTCGTTGTCCTGGGCATTCGACCCTCGGAGGCGCACCCATGCTCAGGACACTCCCCGCCGTGCGGCTCTCGGCGGTACTGGTGGCGGCCACCATCACGGCGGCCACTGCCGGGGGCAGCCCCGCGTACGCGGTGGAGCGCTGCAAGGTGTCGTCCAAGACCGTCGACAATCCCGCCTACAACGGCCCCTGGCCCGACAACTGGGACTTCACGGTGAAGGCGTGCGTGAGCGAGTCCGGGGCGAACATCCGGCACTGGGCGACGATCTCCTGGGACCTGCCCGAATCCTCCACCTCCGCGGGTTCCATTTTCAACGCCACCGGTACGAACGCCGAGGTGACCGCGATGGTCGAGGGGGGCGGTGTGGCCGTGACGAGGCGCA
>NZ_JZWV01001087.1 GCF_000966975.1 Streptomyces katrae
TGTGTATAAGAGACAGGTCGTACACCCTGTGGCGCCGCCCCCCGACGGCCAGTGCGCCGGTGTCCTGCGGCTGGACCCCGACCAGCTGCTGCGGGGCGGACAGCGGCTGCCGGGTGTACGTGGTGAAGCTCAACCACTGACCGCGCGCGTGCGGCAGCACCCCGCACGCCAGCATGACCCACCGGGCCACGTCGGCGGCCTCCGCCTCCACCAGCACCACCTTCGGCGCGCCCGGCTCCTCCGCGACCCGGCGCACGTCGTCGAAGAACGCGGCGAGCCACGCCCCCCGGGCGGCGACGAACTCGGCCATGGCGGCCCGGTCGTACGGCCCGGGCGCGGGTATCCGGTCGAGCGCGGCCGGCGGCCCGTCCGCCGGGGTCCGCTCCTGCCAGTCCGCCGAACCCCAGGCGGTCACGGGCAGGGCACCCCGGGCCTCGGCGCCGGGAAGGTGGACGGCGTGCGCGTGGAACCCGGACCCGGTGCGCACCGCGCGGGCCAGCAGCCGGCTGCCGTCCGGCAGCAGGCTCAGGCTCAGCGCCTCGGGGCGCCCCGGGCCCGGCGGCGGCTCGTACCCCAGGAGCGGCTCCGCCTCGCGCAGCAGCGCTTCGGACACCCCGGGCGTCACCGCGGCGAACCCGGGCCCGCCCTCGTAGTGCAGCTGCGGGAGCCGTGGATGCCGTGGATGCCGTGGAAGGCTCATATTTCCCCCTCCGTCCCGCCGGCACCGCGGACTGACGTACCGTCAGGGTCTTTTGCGGGACACCCGCTTCCCCGTACCGTCGTTCCCCGGACCCGTCCCAGAACCGTTCCGCCTCCGGAGCGCACGGCATGCCCGGCCCCGTTCCCCGCCATGCCCCCGCGCCCCCCGTGCTGTGTGTGGGAGGTCATTCCACCAGATGCGCGGGCCGTTCGGGAGTTCCGCCACCGGCGGCTTCCGTTCGCCCGCTGTACGGCCCGACGTCAGACAGGGATCTCCGTCCGGTACCCCGGGGCCGCTGTCCTTGGGGCGCCCGGCTCCCCCCTCCACCCCCAGAGGTCGTCACACCATGGCTGAACTGAACCGACGCAGGTTCCTCCAGATCGCCGGCGGCACCGCCGCCGCCGCGATGCTGAACGAGAGCATCGCCCGCGCCGCCTCCATACCGGCGCAGGGCAGCACCGGAACCATCCAGGACATCGAGCACATCGTCGTCCTCATGCAGGAGAACCGGTCCTTCGACCAGTACTTCGGCTCGATGAAGGGCGTCCGCGGCTTCGGGGACCCGCGCCCCGTGCTCCAGGACAACGGGAAGTCGGTCTTCTACCAGTCCAACGGGACGAAGGACATCCTCCCCTTCAACCCGCAGGTCAACGACCTGGGGATGCAGTTCGTCGAGGGTCTGAACCACGACTGGGCGGGCGGCCACCAGGCCTACAACAACGGCAAGTACGACAAGTGGGTGCCGGCCAAGACGGCCACCACCATGGCGTACATGACGCGGAACGACATCCCGTTCCACTACGCCCTGGCCGACGCCTTCACCGTCTGCGACGCCTACCACTGCTCCTTCATCGGCGCCACCGACCCCAACCGCTACTACATGTGGACGGGCCACACGGGCAACGACGGCACCGGCGGCGGCCCCGTCCTCGGCAACCAGGAGGCGGGCTACGGCTGGAAGACCTACCCGGAGCGCCTGGAGGCGGCGGGGGTCTCCTGGAAGATCTACCAGGACATCGGCGACGGCCTGAACGCCGCAGGCGGCTGGGGCTGGATCAGCGACGCCTTCCGCGGGAACTACGGCGACAACTCCCTCCTGTACTTCAACAGCTACCGCAATGCCCAGCCCGGCGACCCCCTGTACGAGAAGGCGCGTACGGGCACCAACGCCAAGGCGGGCGACGGCTACTTCGACCGGCTGCGCGCGGACGTGGTGAACGGCACCCTGCCGCAGGTCTCCTGGATCGCGGCGCCCGAGGCCTTCAGCGAGCACCCGAACTGGCCGGTCAACTTCGGTGCCTGGTACATCTCCCAGGTCCTGGACGCGCTGACCGCGAACCCGGCGGTGTGGGCGAAGACGGCGTTCTTCATCACCTACGACGAGAACGACGGCTTCTTCGACCACGTCGTGCCCCCGTACCCGCCGGCCTCCTCCGCCTGGGGCCTGTCCACGGCGGACGTCACCCGCGACCTGTACGCCGGCGGCAACGGCTACACGGCCGGCCCCTACGGCCTGGGCCCGCGCGTCCCGATGATCGTGGTCTCCCCGTGGAGCAAGGGCGGCTACGTCTGCTCCGAGACCTTCGACCACACCTCGGTGATCCGCTTCATGGAGAAGCGCTTCGGGGTGCAGGAGCCCAACATCTCGCCCTGGCGCCGAGCCGTCTGCGGCGACCTGACCTCGGCGTTCGACTTCACCCAGGCCGACGCGACCCCCGCGTCCCTGCCGTCCACCGCCGGCTACGTCCCGGCGGACCACAACGCGCACCCCTCCTACCACCCGGTCCCGCCGGCGACGGGCACCCTGCCCAGGCAGGAGGCCGGCTCCAAGCCGACCCGCGCCCTGGGCCACAGCCCGTACGTGGACGGCGCCCGCACCGTGTCCACCGGCAAGTTCACGCTGACCTTCTCCTCCGGCCCGAAGCTCGGCGCACACTTCCACAGCACCTCCGGCAACCGCACGGACGGCCCCTGGCCCTACACCGTCGAGGCGGGCAAGACCCTCTCGGACACCTGGAGCACCAGCAGCTCCACCGGCAACAAGATCGACCTCACCGTGTGGGGCCCCAACGGTTTCCTGCGCACCTGGAAGGGCCCGGCGAAGAAGGCCGGCCCCGAGGTCACGGCCCGTCACGCGGACGCCACCGGCAACCTGACCCTGACCCTGACCAACGGCGGCACGACCGCGGTCAACCTCACGGTCACCAACGCCTACGGCGGTGCCGCCCAGACCTTCAAGGTCAACCCGGGCGCCACCGTCCCCTTCACCGTCGACCTGCGCGCCTCGGGCCGCTGGTACGACGTGACGGTGGTCTCCGACGCGGACAGCACCTTCCTGCGCCGCTTCGCGGGCCACGTCGAGACGGGCGCCCCGGGCGTCTCGGACCCGGCGATCAAGACCGTCTGATCCGGTCGTCAGGGGTACGCAGCAGCCGCCGCTCCAGGACCGGCAGGTCCGCGGGGCGGTGGCCGCGCGCGTGCCGGAGCAGCCGGTCCCGTGCGGTGTCGGGGACGCGACGGCGCTTGGGGTGGCGGGTGGTGAACTCCTCGCTCGCGAAGAACCGCACGGCCCCCTCCAGCCCGGCCCGGTCCGTCTCCCGCACCGCCCAGGCCAGTTCCTCCGTGGGCAGCCCGGCCAGCAGCCGCGAGGGGCCCCGCTCGGCGAGCAGCCACGCCGCGTCGCGGGGCTCCTCCCGTACGGCACCCAGCCAGCCGAACACCAGGGCGGGCGGTACGCCACGGGGCAGGTCCGGGTCCTCGGCCCCGGCGGCGAGAGCCCCGGCGTACTCCCGCACCGCCGCGGGGGCGGCCGCCACCCACCGGGCGCGGTGCCGGGCCGGGATCCCCTCCGGGGAGAGGGGGTCGAGCAGCCGGTCCCGTTCCGGCGAGGGATGCGCACCGGTGTCGTCGCCGCACGAGCAGAACACGGGGTCCGGGCCGGCCAGTTCGTGGCCGAGCCGGACGACGGCCCGGTAGGCCCGGATCTCCTCGGGATCGCTGATCTCGTAGGTCCTCGGGTGATGCGGGTGGCGTGCGCCGTCGGCGCGTGAGAAGGCACCCATGACCAACGGTCCGGGGCGTGGATTCCGATGCACGGTGTGATCGTAGGCGCGGTGGGCAGAACGAACGGCGTCGGTTCCCGCATTCCCGTCACCGAGGGAGAACGCATGGCCATCGCCCACCGCAGGATCGGCTCCGGCCCCGTCCGCGTCATCGTGCTGCACGACTGGTTCGGGACCTCCGCCAACTGGGGCTCCGTGCTCGACTACCTGGACCCCGAGGGGTTCTCGTACGCCTTCCTCGACTACCGCGGCTACGGCACGCGCCGCGACGTCCCCGGCCGCCACACCCTCCCCGAGATCGCCGACGACGTCCTCGAACTCGCCGACGAGCTCGGCTGGGACACCTTCTCCCTGCTCGGCCACTCCATGGGCGGCAAGGCCGCCCAGCAGGTCCTCGTCCGCGCACCCGAGCGGATCGAGAAGCTGATCGGCCTCTGCCCGGTCCCGGCCGCGCCCTACGAGATGGACGACGCCACCCACGCCCTCTTCTACGGCGCCGCCGAGGACCCGGACAAGCGCCGCACCATCCTCGACCTCGTCACCGGGCACCGCGCGAGCCGCCACTGGCTGGACCGGATGGTGGCCCACTCCCTGGCCGTCTCCCGCCCCGAGGCCTTCGCCGGCTACCTCGCCGACTGGCAGCCCCGCGACCTCTCCTCCGCCGTCAAGGGCAACACCGTGCCCGTGCTGGTCCTCGTGGGGGAGTACGACCTGGCCCTCACGGCCGATGTGATGCGCGCCACCTGGCAGGTCTGGTACCCGGACTGCGCGCTCGTCACGGTCCCCGGGGCCGGCCACTACCCGCCGCACGAGACCCCCGTGGCCTTCGTCACGGAGGTGGAGGCCTTCCTCCGCGGGTGACGCACGGCCCACGAACGCCCGTAGGGGGTACGAGGCGGACCTCGTACCCCCTACGGGACGGAAAGGGTGAGTGACGGGACTCGAACCCGCGGCCACCTGGACCACAACCAGGTGCTCTACCAACTGAGCTACACCCACCACGAAGGGCGGCGGACCACCCGTTCGTTGTGCAAGCACAGCATAGCCGATCAGATGGGTGGTTCCGCGACGGGTTATCCGGCGGCCCGGCTGCCGGCCAGGCTCGCGGCCAGCCGGGGCTCCGGCCAGGCTCGCGGCCAGCCGGGGGACCACGCCGTCCGCACGGCGCGCGGCGTGCTCCACGGCCGCCGCGGCCAGGGCACGCACCACCGGGTGCGGCCGGGTCCCGTCCCCGGCGAGCTCCGGCTGGAAGAGCGTGGCCAGGAAGAACGGGTGCCCGGGCAGCTCCGCCATCCGCACCTGCCCCTCCTCGTCGTGCCCCGACAGCCGCAGCCCGTGCGCGGTCAGCTCCGGCAGGTACCGCGGGGCCGGCCCGTAGTTGCAGTGGTAGCGCTCCATCGACCGCTCGGCCCCGAGCACGGACTCCGCGAGCGACCCCGGCTGCGCCCGGACGACCCCCTCGTGCCCGACGAGCGAGCAGGCCAGCGGGGCGATCAGCAGCCGGTCCGAGCCGGGGTCAGTCTCCGCGTGCGCGACGTCCGCCAGACCGCACACGGTACGGGCGTACTCCAGCAGGGCGTGCTGGAAGCCCCCGCAGGTGCCGAGGAAGGGGATCCCCTCCTCCCGCGCCACCCGGATCGCGGCCAGCGCCCCCGCCTCGCTGGCGTACGGGCTGCCCGGCAGCACCCACACCGCGTCGAACCCGGCCAGCGTCCCCGCGGCGGCCTCCGCCGCGGCGTCCGCGGTCGGGATCCAGTAGGCGTCCAGGACCAGCCCCTCGCGCACGGCGAGCGCGTCGAGGAGGAGCGGGATCCGGGTGTGGGACTTCACGTGCGGGGAACGGTCGCCGACCAGGGCGATCCGGGCGACCGAACCGATGGGGGAGGACGGCGGGAGGACGTCCGGGAAGGAGGGGGAGGGGGAGAGCGTGGCGGACACGGAGGCGGCGGGAGCCTGTGCGGTGGTCATGCGGATCATCCTGCGCCCGCCTCCCACTTCAGCGCCAACGATTGTTCCTGCACCCTCGATAAGGAGCACTGATGGCCGGGCGGGCGCACCCCTGTGATCATGGGGCCATGGATCCGCACCTCCTGCGCACCTTCGTCGCCGTCGCCCGCCTCGCCTCCTTCTCCGCCGCCGCACATCGCCGCCCTGGAGGCCGACCTGCGGGCCGAGCTGCTCACCCGCCGCCCCGTCGCCCCCACCCACGCCGGGGCCCGGCTCCTCGAACACGCCGGACCCCTCCTGCTGCGGCTCGACGCCGCCCGCGCCGACGTGCTGCGCCTGGCCGCCGCCCCGCCCGGCCGGGTCACCCTCGCCGCGTCCCCGCTCGCCGTCGGCCCCGGCCTGCTCGCCGCCCTCCCCGCCACCGGCGTCACCCTGCGCGTCATGCCCCCCGACCGGGTGCCCGCCGCCCTCGCCTCCGGGGACTGCGACCTCGGGCTCGTCGACGGCCTCGCCGCCCCCAGCGACCCCCTCCGGCTGCCCGACGTGGCCCCGCTGAAGATCACCGGCGTCGGGGAGGAGGCACTGGCCCTCCTCCTCCCGGCCGGACACCCCTTCGCCCGGCGGGCCGCCGTCCGGCTGGACGACCTCGCCGACGCCCGCTGGCTCGACGCCCCCGACGCCGGCCTGCCGCTCACCCCCGCCCACGGCTCCGCGCGCACCGCCCTGCGCTACGAAGGCACCGACCTGCACGCCCTGTGCGCCCTCGCCACCGCCGGGCACGGCCTCGTCCTGCTGCCCCGGCGCGTCGCCGAAGCCGCCGCCTCGGCGGGCTCCGGCGCGGGTGCCGCCGTACCGCTCGACGCCCCGCGCCTGGTCCACCGTACGGAGCTCCTCGCGCCCGGGAACCCGTCCGGCGCGGCCGCCGCGCTCGCCGCACGCCTCACGGCAGGATCCCCGTATGACCACCGCAC
>NZ_JZWV01001088.1 GCF_000966975.1 Streptomyces katrae
TGGTGCACGGCGCCGGACGACGCGGGGCCTGCAAGATCCGAAAGAGACGACCTAGCGCCGGCTACCCGGGCAGGTACGCCTGCTTCGTGGCGCAGGTCCAGATCACCGGCTTCAGCGTGCCGGCCGCGTTGACGGCCACGCCGCCGACCCGGCCGTCGTCGGCGGCCGACGAGGCGGCGCTGGCCTGGTTCGCGGCCAGCCGGGGCAGGGCCAGCACCGGTCCGGTGCCCGGCCAGAGCTGCGCCTGGTCGGGGAGGGTCTGCTCGTCCGGGTGGAACTTGGCGGTGCCGACGGACACGTTGGTGGTCGGGGTGATCGCCTCCAGGGTGCCGTAGGGGTGGGTCTTCAGTACGCCGGGGGCGCCGACGGGGCCGGGGTGGGGCGGGGCCCACACCGACGGCTGGTAGCGGTAGCCCATGCCGTTCCAGTCGTAGCCGACGACGCGGCCGCTCTCGTCGATGTCCTGGACGTGGCTCTCGTTCGCGGTGCCGGACAGGGCCTGCGCCGGGCCGCCGCCCGCGGGCCAGAGCACCGGGTAGGTCCCCTCCCGGTGCTCGCCCGTCTCCGGGACCTCGTAGTCCTCGTGGGCCATGCCGAGGACGTCGCCCTTGCCGTTGACGCCGGTCACGAACTCGACCCGGGTGCCGGGCGCGGCGCCCGCCGGCAGGGGCAGGTCGCGGACCTTGACGCCGTCCTTCCACACGATGCCCAGCCCCGCCCGGGTCGCGGAGACGACGTATCCGGCGTCGTTGACGTCGGCGTCGGCGTACAGGAAGTCGCTCCCGGGCAGCCGGGTGACCGCGGCGTCGCCCGCCCGGTAGGTGAAGAGGTAGTCGTCGGCGCCGTGGACGGCTCCCACCATCAGCCCGCCCTTGTTCACGGCGAGCACCGCGCCCGAGGCGGTGGCGTCGGGCAACGGGACCTTGTGGAGCCGGGTGCCCGTCCAGTAGACCGGCCTGCCGCCGGAGAGGCCGACGGACAGGGTGCCGGTGCCGAGGCCGAGGACCCCCTCGGTCTGCGGGTTGCCCACCTGGTAGCCGCCGGATCCGATCGAGCCGAGCACCTGGATGCGGGGCGTGCAGCCGGTGGCCGCCGTGGCCGGTCCGGCCGCGGTGACGACGCCGGCCAGGACGAGGGCGGCGGCCGCCGCCGCGGCGGCCCGGGGCGTGCGGGTGCGTGCGCGCGTGCGCGTGTCGTTCATGGTGGTGTTCCCCCGTGGTGTGTGTCCGTGGTGTGTGCCCGTGGGACGGGCGCGCCCCGGAGCGGTCGGCTCCGGTCGGTTGTCCCCCACAGTGCGTCATATGCCCTGGGAAATGGGTGAGTTGATGTTAGCTCCCGGTACTCCCGTTCACCCGCCGTTCGTGCGTTGGTGATCGGGAAGGGTGTCCGCGCCTGGCGGGGGCGGGCCCCCGCCACCCGGTACGCCCCCTTCCGTCGAGGGTTCCCAAGGTGGCAAGCGACCGCTTAGTATGCCGCGGAGCGTGGTTCCTCGACGGCGGCTGGAGGCCCCGGATGCAGGCATGGCGAGTACACACGACCGGCGAGCCCCGCGAGGCCATGCGCCTCGAGGAGGTCCCCGAACCGGTGCCCGGCGAGGGCGAGGTCAGACTCAGGGTGCTCGCCGCCAACGTCAACTTTCCCGACGCCCTCCTCACCCGGGGCCAGTACCAGATCCGGCCCCCGCTGCCCTTCACCCCCGGCGTCGAGGTCTGCGGCGAGACGGAGGACGGCCGGCGCGTCCTCGCCAACCCGAGCCTGCCCCACGGCGGGTTCGCCGAGTACGTCACCGCCCCCGCGCGGGCCCTGCTCCCCGCCCCCGAATCCCTCGACGACGCCGAGGCCGCCGCCCTGCACATCGGCTACCAGACCGGCTGGTTCGGGCTGCACCGCAGGGCCCGCCTGCAGAGCGGCGAGACCCTCCTCGTGCACGCCGCCGCCGGCGGGGTCGGCAGCGCGGCCGTCCAG
>NZ_JZWV01001089.1 GCF_000966975.1 Streptomyces katrae
GGCAGCGCGGCCGTCCAGCTCGGCAAGGCCGCCGGAGCCACCGTCATCGGGGTCGTCGGCGGCAAGGCCAAGGCCCGCGCGGCCGAAGAGCTCGGCTGCGACCTCGTCCTCGACCGCACCGCAGAGGACCTCGTCGCCCGGGTCAAGGAGTTCACCGGCGGGCGCGGCGCCGACGTCGTCTACGACCCCGTCGGCGGCGACGCCTACGCCGCCTCCGCCAAGTGCGTGGCCTTCGAGGGACGCATCGTGGTCGTCGGCTTCGCCGGCGGCACCGTCCCCGCCCCCGCCCTCAACCACGCCCTGGTGAAGAACTACGCCATCCTCGGCCTGCACTGGGGGCTGTACGCCGCGAAGGACCCCGCCGCCGTCCTCGCCTGCCACACCGAACTCACCCGCCTCGCCGACCAGGGCGCGATCAGGCCCCTGGTCAGCGAACGGGTCCCGCTCGCCGGGGCCGCCGAGGCCGTCCAGCGCGTGGCCGACGGCACCACCACCGGCCGGCTGGTCGTCGTACCGTCCCTCCCGGACGGCGGCGCCCGATGACCGCCACCGCCGAGGAACTCCTCGCCCGCACCCGGGACCTGCTCGCCGCGCACCCGCCCGCCGCCACCGCCCCCGCCGACTTCCTGCGCGCCCGCTTCGACGCCGGACTCGCCTGGGTCCACTACCCCGAGGGCCTCGGCGGCCTGGGCGCGCCCCGCACCCTCCAGGCCGTCGTCGACGGCGAACTGGAAGCCGCCGGAGCCCCCGACAACGACCCGCGCCGGATCGGCATCGGCCTGGGCATGGCCGCGCCCACGATCCTCGCCTACGGCACCGAGGAGCAGAAGCACCGCTTCCTGCGCCCCCTGTGGCTCGGCGAGGAGGTCTGGTGCCAGCTGTTCAGCGAGCCCGGAGCCGGCTCCGACCTCGCCGCCCTCGGCACCCGCGCCGTCCTCGACGAGGAAGCCGGGGAATGGGTGGTCGACGGCCAGAAGGTGTGGACCTCCAGCGCCCACACCGCCCGCTGGGCCATCCTCATCGCCCGCACCGACCCCACCCTCCCCAAGCACCGGGGCATCACCTACTTCCTGTGCGACATGCACGCCCCCGGCGTCGAGGTCCGGCCGCTGCGCCAGATCACCGGCGAGGCCGAGTTCAACGAGGTCTTCCTCACCGGCGTCCGCATCCCCGACGCCCACCGCCTCGGCGCCGTCGGCGAGGGCTGGGCCGTCGCCCGCACCACCCTCATGAACGAACGCGTCTCCATCGGCGGCATGCGGCTCCCCCGCGAGGGCGGCATGATCGCCCCCGTCGCCGCGGCCTGGCGCGAACGCCCCGGGCTGCGCACCCACGCCCTGCACCAGCGGCTGCTCGGCCTGTGGGTCGAGGCCGAGGTGGCCCGCCTCACCGCCGAACGGCTGCGCCAGCAGCTCGCGGCCGGCCAGCCGGGCCCCGAGGGCAGCGGGATGAAGCTCACCTTCGCCCGCCTCAACCAGGAGATCAGCGGCCTGGAGGTGGAACTCCTCGGCGAGGAGGGACTGCTGTACGAGGACTGGACGATGCGCCGCCCCGACCTCGTCGACTTCACCGGCCGCGACGCCGGATACCGCTACCTGCGCGCCAAGGGCAACAGCATCGAGGGCGGCACCAGCGAGATCCTCCTCAACATCGTCGCCGAACGCGTCCTCGGACTGCCCGCCGAACCGCGCGACGACAAGGACACCCCCTGGAAGGACCTCGCCCGATGACCGCACGCCCGCCGCGGCCGGGCCGCCCGGCCCCCCGCGCCCCCATCGACCTGCTCTACTCCGGCACCGAGGAGGAACTCCGCGCGGCCGTACGGTCCCTGCTCACCGACCGCTGCGACCCCGCGGGCGTCCTCGCCCGCGCCGAGACCGGCCGCCCCCACGACCCGGAGCTGTGGCACACCCTGGCGGCGGAGATCGGAGCCGCCGGACTGCTCGTCCCCGAGAAGCTGGGCGGGGCGGGCGCCGGCCACCGGGAGGCCGCCGTGGTCCTGGAGGAGCTGGGCCGGGCCGTGGCCCCCGTCCCGTACCTGACCGGCTCCGTCCTCGCCACGGAGATCCTGCTCGCCTGCGCCTGCGACGGCCCCGAGGCGGCGGAGCTGCTACGGGAGCTCGCGGCCGGACGGATCGTCTGCGTCCCCGCCCTGCCCCTCACCCTGGCCCCCGGCGCGCCCCTGCCGGCGCCGCTCCACGACGCCGGGGGCGGGGTGCTCAGCGGGACCGTCAGCTCCGTCGCCGACGCGGTGGCCGCCGACGTCCTGCTGGTGCTCGCCGACACCGGGCTCCACGCGGTCCCCGCCGACCGCGCCGCCCTGGACCCGGTGGTCCCGCTGGACCTGACCCGCCCGCTGGCCACCGTCACCCTCGACGCCGCCACCGGAACCCGCCTCGCCGACCCCGCCACCGCGCGGGCGGCCGTCGCCGGGGCCCTGCTCTCGGGGGCCGGGCTGCTGGCCTCGGAGCAGCTCGGGCTCGCCGAGTGGTGCCTCACGGAGACCGTCGCGTACCTGCGCGGCCGGCACCAGTTCAACCGTCCCGTCGGCTCCTTCCAGGCGCTCAAGCACCGCCTCGCCCGGCTGTGGCTGGACGTGGCCTCCGCCCGCGCGGCCGCCCGCGCCGCCGCCGACGCCCTCGCCACGGCGGCCCCCGAGGCGCCGCTCACGGTGGCCGTCGCCCAGGCGTACTGCTCCGGGGTCGCGGTGCGTGCGGCCGAGGAGTGCGTCCAGTTGCACGGGGGCATCGGCATGACCTGGGAACACCCCGCCCACCTCTACCTCAAGCGGGCCAAGGCCGACTCCCTCGCGCTCGGCACCGAGGGCCACCACCGTGGCCTGGTGGCCGACTTCGCCGAGCTGCCGGCGCCGTAGGCGGAGGGCTCTTCTCCCCGCCCCGCCCTTCCTCCGTTCCCCGGGGAGACCCCGGACCCCCTGTCCCGGGGGCTCCCCCCAGACCCTCCACCAGCTACCGCTGGGAGATGCCCCCGGCGCCTCGAACTCCCGGCCCGCGCAGCGGAACCGTTCCGCACAGGTGACCTCCCCCGCCACTCCGCGTTAGACCCCGTACGCGGACCACCGAGCGAGGGAGACCCATGTACGCCAGCGCCACCCGGACCCGTCGCGCCTTCCTCCGTACCGTGTTCGGCGGTGCCGCCCTCGCCGGCACCGCCGCCGCGCTGGCCCCCGTCCTGCGTGCCCGCCGCCCCCGGCAGACGCTCGGCCCGGCCCCGCTCACCGAGGGCCCCGCTCACCGAGGAGACGTACCGCGGCCGGCACATCAGCGTGGACCCGGTCTCGGCGGCGGTCCGCATCGACGGCCGCCCCCTGCACGTCATGCGCCGGGCCGACGGCAGCTACCTCAGCGCGGTCAACCACTTCCAGTCCTACGACACACCGCTGGAGGCGGCCCGTGCCGCCGTCGACGAACTCGGCACCACCCAGCTCGCCCTGGCCGCCCCGCACCACGGCTGACGACCGGGAACCAGGAGGACCCCCGCGGTGTACACCCGGCAGAACCAGAAGAACCTCACCGCCGCCCAGAAGAAGCGGTTCACGTCCGCGCTGCTCGAACTCAAGCGCAACGGCGTCTACGACGAGTTCGTGCGCACCCACGGCACCTACTTCGTGCCCGACCGGGACACCAAGCTGCGCGTGGGGCACATGTCCCCGTCGTTCTTCCCCTGGCACCGCAGCTACCTGCTGGAGTTCGAGAAGCGGCTGCGGGAGGTCGATCCGCAGGTCTCCGTCCCCTACTGGGACTGGACCACCGACTCCAGCCCCGTCTCCTCCCTGTGGGCCGAGGACTTCCTCGGCGGCACCGGCCGGGAGG
This sequence comes from Streptomyces katrae, assembly GCF_000966975.1. Lineage (GTDB taxonomy): Bacteria > Actinomycetota > Actinomycetes > Streptomycetales > Streptomycetaceae > Streptomyces > Streptomyces katrae. The sequence continues at coordinate 3,834 of NZ_JZWV01001089.1, forward strand.
GCGACCTCCAGGTGACGACCGGCCCCTTCGCCCACCGGCGGGGCAACTGGACGATCACGGAGGGGGTCAGCGAGGCCCCGTTCCTCACCCGCAACCTGGGGCGGCCGGGCAACCCGATCTCGCTGCCGACCGCCGCCGAGCTCCAGTGGGCGATCGACGACCCGGTCTACGACTCCTCGCCCTGGAACTCCACCACCGGCGGCGGGAGCTTCCGCAACAAGCTGGAGGGCTGGGCCGCCCCGAAGAGCGAGCGCTGGCGCAACCACAACAAGGTCCACCAGTGGATCGGCGGGCACATGACGGGCGCCACCTCCCCCAACGACCCGGCGTTCTGGCTGCACCACGCCTTCGTGGACCTGATCTGGGACCGCTGGCAGCAGCGCCACCCCGGCTCCGGCTACCTGCCCGCCGCCCCGCTGGAGCTCGGAGACCTCCAGCGCGGCCGGGTGATCGCCCTCGACGAGCCGATGCCCCCGTGGGACGTCACCCCGCGCGAGATGCTCGGCCACGGCGGCGTCTACCGCTACGAGTGACCGCGCCATACGAGTGACGGCGCTACGAGTGACCGCGCGCCACGGGTGGCCGCGCGGCCCCGTCCGGTTCCGGCTCCCGGGGAGCCGGAACGAAA
>NZ_JZWV01001090.1 GCF_000966975.1 Streptomyces katrae
CCCTTCAGCCGGTCAGGCGTGGAAGGCGATCACTCGCCGTAGCTGCCGCCCTCGGTGTGGTGGTGGCCGCCGCCGCCCGAGGCGTTGACGCAGGTGTTGCCGAAGGCCGGGTTCAGCAGGGCGATCACGTTGACGGTGTTGCCGCACACGTTGACCGGGATGTGAACCGGAACCTGGACCACGTTGCCCGACAGGACACCGGGGGAGCCGACCGCCGCACCGTGCGCTCCGGCATCGGCGACGGCCAGACCGGCGCCGGCGGCCACGGTGCTACCGGCGACAGCGGTGATGGCGAATGCCTTCGCGATACGCGACATCAAGATCTCCTCGTGAGATGTGGGCGCCGCATCCTCTGCGGCATTTGACATGGCATACAACGCGGCGCGCGCCGAGTGGTCACGGTCGTGTGGGCTACCCGGGGAGGGAAAAACGGACAGAGGCGAAGGAGGGCCGGACCGGACTGACCGCTTCCGGCCGCATAACCGCCACCACCGGGCCCTTGCAGTGCGGGTCGCGGTACAGGGACGCGGTGAGCCGCGTCTGGTTCGTGACCGCGCGGCCGCCGCCGCCCGCCGCCTCCACGCAGCCCTTCGTGGAGGTCACGCCGTGGACGCGGTCGTCCTGGCCGACGTACTGGAATCCGGGCCCGGCGGCCTGCGCCGCGCCGGCCGCCGCCGACAGCAGGGCCCCCAGGGCCAGGGCGGCCGCGGCAGGGGTGATGAGGTTCGCTCGCATGCCGGTCCAACCCGGCCCGCCCGGGAGCCGGTCACGGCTTGTCACCCTCCGGACGGGTGTGCGACGGTGATCGCAACGCCCGGAAGCGGAACCGGGCCGCAGCGAGGCCCGGCCGCGGACCGGGACGGCCGAGGAGAGCGCGGATGAGCACAGCGGGCGGCGGCCACCGGCCCCGGGCCGGCACCGGACACGGCGTCGTGGAGGGCCGCTGGGAGACCGGCGGCGCCGCCGTCTTCGGGGCGTCCCCTACGCCGCCCCGCCCACCGGTCCCCGCCGCTTCGCCGCACCGCAGCCCCCGGCCGCCTGGGACGGCGTGCGCGACGCGGGGGCGTTCGGGCCGACCGCGCCCAAGGTGCCCTATCCGCCGGCCTTCGCGGCCCTGCTGTCCGACCCGGTGATCCCCGGCGAGGACTGCCTCACCCTCAACGTCTGGACCCCGGACCCGGCGCCCGGAGCCCGGCTGCCGGTGATGGTCTGGATCCACGGCGGCGCCCACACGCGGGGATCGTCCGCGGTCCCGGTGTACGACGGCTCCGCCTTCGCCCGCGACGGGGTCGTGCTGGTCTCGGTCAACTTCCGGCTCGGGGTGCTCGGCTACGGGCTCTTCCCCGACGCACCCGCCAACCGGGGGCTCCTCGACCAGATCGCCGCCCTGGAATGGGTACGCGACAACATCTCCGCCTTCGGCGGGGACCCCGGCCGCGTCACCGTCTTCGGGGAGTCCGCCGGCGCCATCAGCATCGGCGCCCTGCTCGCCGCTCCGCGCGCCGAGGGCCTCTTCGCCCGGGCCGTCCTGCAGAGCGGGGCCCCCGAGGCGCTCCCGCGCGACCAGGTCCGCACGATGGTCCGGCGGATGGCCGCCCGGGGCTGCGGGTGCCCGCCACCGCCCGGGCCTTCGAGGCCCTACCGCTGCCCGCGCTGCTCTCCGCCCAGGAGGCGGCGATGCGCCTCTCCTCCCCGGTGCTGGGCGGCCCCGCCTTCGGGCTGGTCACCGACCCGGGCACGCTCCCGGCCGACCCGCTGGAGGCGGCCGTGGCCTCGTCCGTGCCGCTGCTGATGGGCTGGACCGCCCAGGAGCACCGGCTGTGGCTCGCCCCGACCGGCGGGGCGAGGCTGCTGGACCGGCTCGGCCCGCTGGCCGTGGCGTACGGCCGGCTGCGCGGCGCCAAGGACCGGGCCGCCGTACGGGCGCTGCGCGCCGCGCTGCCGGAGGTCTCCCCGGCCGACCTCGCCGGGCACCTGGTCGCCGACCGGCTGCTGC
>NZ_JZWV01001091.1 GCF_000966975.1 Streptomyces katrae
ACCCCCTGCGCCGGATCGCCGGGGCCCGCAGGCCGGCGCCGAGCCACCTCTACGAGTTCCGCTGGCCCAGCGGCGTACCCGGCCTCGGTGCCTGCCACGCGCTGGAGCTGGGCTTCGTCTTCGACACCCTCGGCCTGCCGGAGTCCTCCTGGCTGGCCGGTCCGGACGCCCCGCAGGCCCTCGCCGACGAGATGCACGGGGCCTGGGTCCGCTACGCCACCACCGGGGATCCGGGCTGGGCCCCGTGGGACGGCAACGGCCCGCCGAAGTTCTTCGACGGGCCGGAGCCGGAGGCAGTGCGTGCGGAGGCTGTTACTCCACTGGTCCTTCCATGACCTTGCTGATGAACTCGATCGGACCCTCGCCCATGTTCGGCACATAGGTCTTGGCGTTGTGCTCGCCGCCCGGGATCACCCTGAGCATGGTGTGGACGGGTCCCTTGGTGTAGGTGGCGACGAACTTCTGGACGTCCGGGAGCGTCTTCTTGTTGTTCTCGTTGTCACCGACCTGGAAGGCCAGGTAGACGTCCGGAGCACCCTTCTTGTCGATGAGCTGCTTGGCGAGCACCTCGGGGTTGTTCTCCGCCTTCTCCTTGTCGAAGCCCTTCCACAGCGGGGAGTCGGGCACGATGTCGGGGCCGGAGCAGATGGCGGCCTTGAACTTCTCCGGGTACTTCAGCACCGCCTTCAGGCTCGCGAAGCCGCCGGTGGAGGAGCCCATGTAGGCCCAGCCGTCACGCGACTTGATGGTGCGGAAGTTCTCCCGCATCAGGTCCGGGACGTCGTCGGTCAGCCAGGTGCCCATCTTGGGCTGGTTGGGGATGTCGGAGCCGTCCCAGTAGATGCCCTTGTCCGGCTCCGGGTTCAGCACGGGCATGGCGAGGATGAAGGGCTTGCTCTTGCCCTCGCTGTACCACTTGCTGATGCTGGCCTGGAGCTTGAGGTCGGTGCCCATCCAGTAGTTGACGGGGAAGCCGGCGCCGCCGGGCAGGGCGATCATGACCGGGAAGCCGCTCTTGGCGAACTTGGGGTCGTTGTACTCCTTCGGAGCCCAGACCCACACCTTCCCCTTGAAGCCGGACTTCTTGCCGTCCAGCTCGGTGACCGCCACGTGGGTGCCGTCCGGCAGGGTCGAGGCGTTCTTGAACTGGGCCGTGGGGTTCGTGGGCATCGACATCTTCGAGTTCGGCGCCTGCTTGCCCCCCGCCGCCTGGCCGCCGCCGGGCTTCCCGAAGGAGACGGCCTCGCCCTTGTCGCTGAAGGGCGGTATTTCGAAGTACGCCATGACACCGGCGCCGATGCCGGCGAGGGCCAGCACGGTGACGCCCGCGATGATCCACTTCTTCGCCTTGGACTTCCGGCGCGGCGGCTCCTCGTCGTAGGGAGGCTCGTACCGGTCGTACTGCTGCTGCTCGTACTGCTGCTGCTCGAAACGGGGCTGCACCTGCGTCGGCGCGTCGTAACCGTACTGGTCCTGCCCGTACGGGCCGCCCTGCTGCGGCCGGCCCTGCTGGGGGCCGCCGTAACCGGGTCCGCCGTAGGGCCGGCCGCCCTGCGGGGGCTGGCCGTAGGGAGGCTGCGGTCGGCCCTGCTGCTGGCCGTAGGGCGGGCGCGGCGGCGGGTTCTGACCTTCCGGCCTGTACGGCGGCTGGTACTTGCCGTCGGGTGAGTACGACATGTGCGGTGGCTCTCCGGCTGTTGCTGGCCCCGTCGCGGGGAGGACTGCTTCCGTTCGAATGATGAACGATAGTGCCTCGGGGTTCCCTATTTTTCCTTTTCTTGACGGTCCGAGGGGTAGGGCGTTGCCCATCGCCTGCAGGGCGCACGGAGTTCCCCTGCTGTTACCCGCGCGTCCCTGGCCCATGCACACGGCCCTGGGTATGGTGCGTCCGCGCCGCCACCCCCAAGACTTCCCCCATGTGCCCGGAGGTACATCCCGTGTTTGGCATGACCATTTCACGGCCTCGCCGCAGGACCGCCCTCGCCACCGCCTTCGGCATCACCGCCGCCGGTGCCGCCCTCTGGGCCGGCCTCGGCGGTGCCCAGCCCGCGCACGCCGCGGGTCTGCCCGCCCCCGACCACACCGTCGTCGTGGTCTTCGAGAACCACGCCTACAACCAGGTCATCGGCAGCTCCAGCGCCCCCTACATCAACTCCCTGAAGGCAGGGGGTGCCAACCTCACCCAGTCCTTCGGCATCACCCACCCCAGCCAGCCCAACTACATGCAGCTCTTCTCGGGCTCCAACCAGGGCGTCACCGACGACAGCTGTTACACCCCCGGCTTCAGCTCCGCGCCCAACCTGGCCTCCGAGCTCTGGCCTCCGAGCTCATAGCCGCCGGCAAGACCTGGGGCAGCTACAACGAGACCCTCCCCAGCCAGGGTTCCACCACCTGCTCCAGCGGCAAGTACGCCCGCAAGCACAACCCCTGGTTCGCCTTCTCCAACGTGCCCACCAGCACCGCGAAGACCATGACCCAGTTCCCGGCGGACTTCACCACCCTGCCCAAGGTGTCCTTCGTCGTCCCCAACCTCTGCAGCGACATGCACGACTGCTCCGTCGGCACCGGCGACACCTGGCTCAAGAACAACCTGAAGGCCTACGCGGACTGGGCCAAGACCCACAACAGCCTCCTCGTCGTCACCTTCGACGAGGACAACCGGCTCGCCGGCAACCAGATCCCGACCGTGCTCTACGGCCAGCCCGTGACCCCGGGATCCACCTCGGCCACCACCTACAACCACTACGACATGCTGCGGACCCTGGAGGGCCTGGCCGGGCTGACCACCCACGCCGGGAACGCCGCCACCGCCAAGGACATCACGGGGATCTGGGCCTCCTGACCATGTACGTCGCGGACAGTCGCGGTACCACCGCGCCCGCCGTGGCCCCCGAGACGCAGGCCGTCGCCCCGGGCAGCAGCCCGGGGCGGCGCGCCGCCCTCGCCCCCACGGTGCTCGCCCTGGGCACGGTCAGCCTGATCACCGACGTCTCCTCCGAGATGGTCACGGCCGTGCTCCCGCTCTACCTCGTCGCCGGACTCGGGCTCACCCCGCTCGGCTTCGGCCTCCTCGACGGGGTCTACAACGGCGTCAGCGCCCTGGTCCGCCTCACCGGCGGCCACCTCGGCGACCGCCTGGGCCGCCACAAGGCGCTCGCCGGCACCGGCTACGCGCTCTCCGCCCTGTGCAAGCCGCTGCTGCTGCTCGCCCACACCCTCCCCGCCATCGGCGCCGTCCTCGCCCTGGACCGCACCGGCAAGGGACTGCGCACCGCCCCGCGCGACGCGCTGATCTCCCTGGCCGCCGCCCCCGAGGACCGCGGCCGGGCCTTCGGCGTGCACCGGGCCATGGACACCGCCGGCGCGCTGATCGGACCCCTCCTGGCCTTCCTGATCCTGCGCGGCGCCGCCGACGGCTACGACGCCGTCTTCACCGTCAGCGCCTGCGTGGCCGCCCTCGGCGTGCTGGTGCTGGTGCTCTTCGTCCCCGGCCGCCGCACCGAACCCGCCCCCGACGCCGCCCCGGTCTCCCTGCGGGCCTCCCTCGGCCTGCTGCGCCGCCGGGACCTGCGCCGCACCGCCCTGTGCGCCCTGCTGCTGGGGCTGTGCACCGTCAGCGACGCCTTCGTCTTCCTGCTGCTGCAGAAGGCCACCGGGATCGCCGACCGCTGGTTCGCGCTGCTGCCGCTCGGCACCGCCGGAGCCTTCTTCCTGCTCGCGATGCCGTTGGGCCGCCTCGCCGACCGCGTCGGCCGCCGCCGGGTCTTCCTCGGCGGACACCTCGCGCTGCTGCTCGCGTACGGCCTCCTCCTCACCGGCGCCCACCACCCGGCCCTGCCGTACGCGGTCCTCCTGCTGCACGGCGCCTTCTACGCCGCCACCGACGGCGTGCTCATGGCCGAGGCCGCCGGCGCCGTCCCCGAGGAGCACCGGGGCGGCGGGCTCGCCCTCGTCCAGACCGGCCAGGCCCTCGCCCGGTTCGCCGCCTCCCTGGGCTTCGGAGCCGCCTGGACCGTCTGGGGCGCCCGGCCCGCGCTCGCGGTGGCCGCCGTCCTGCTCGCCGTCGCCGTCGCCGGCTGCGCCCGGCTGAAGCCCGACGGCCCCTGACCCCGGCCGCAGCCCGCACCACCGCATCCCCACACGAGGAAGACCGAAGGCCCCCACATGACCCTCCAGCGCCGGATCCTGATCCTGGTCTGCGCCGTCGTCCTGCTCGCCGCCGTCGGCGTGATCGCCGTCGTCCGAGCCGGTTCGCGGGCCGACGAGAAGGACCGGGCCCGGCCCGGCGGCCCGGAGATCACCCCGGGAGCGGTCTCCCTCGCCCCCGGCGACGGGGGCCGGCGGATGGTCTTCCGGAACATGGCCTGGGGCCCGCACCGCGACGAGCTCGCCTCCGTCCCGGCCACGGCCCCCGACGGCCCCCGCACCGCCTCCGGGGTGAAGTGCCTGCGCTTCCACGCGGCGGCCGGAACCGGGATCTGCCTCCAGGCCGACAAGGGCGGGGTCCAGGAGAGCTACCGGGCGGTCGTCCTCGACGCCGGCCTGAAGGAGGTCGCCTCACGCCCCCTCGCCGGGATCCCCACCCGCGCCCGGGTCTCACCGGGCGGCCACCTGGCGGCCTGGACGGTCTTCGTCGGCGGGGACTCGTACGCCGGGACGAACTTCTCCACCCGGACCTCGCTGCTCGACCTGCGCACCGGGAAGTACGACGCCTCCCTGGAGGACTTCACCGTCCTCATGGACGGCAAGACCTACCGGAACGCCGACGTCAACTTCTGGGGGGTCACCTTCGCCGCCGACGAGAAGACCTTCTACGCGACCCTCGCCACCGGCGGCCGCACCCACCTGGTCCGCGGCGACCTCGGCGAGCGCACGGTGACCGTCCTGCGCGAGAACCTGGAGTGCCCCTCGCTCTCCCCGGACGGGACCCGGCTGGTCTTCAAGAAGCGGGTGCCCGGGCTGCCCGAGGACGCCCCCTGGCGGCTCCACGTCCTGGACCTGGCCTCCATGCGGGAGACCCCGCTCGCGGAGCAGCGCAGCGTGGACGACCAGGTGGTGTGGACCGACGACAGGACCGTCGTCTACTCCCTGCCCGGCGACTTCGGCGCGGACCTGTACTCCGTGCCGGCCGACGGCAGCGGCGCCGCGACCCGTGTGACGGCCTCGGCCCTCGCCCCCGCCTACCTCGGCTGAGCGGCCGGGGGAGGGGCGGGAACGAGGGCCGGGGAGTCCCGCGGCGCGGGACGCCGCGGGACGGTGGACCGGTCGGGCGGGAGCCCGCAGGACCGTTACGCCGGAATCAGCGTCCTGCGCCGCCGCCTGCGGGGCGCGGCCGCCGACATGCGCAGTTCGATGATCGAGCGGACCGTGGGCCACTCCTCGTCGAGGATCGAGTAGAAGGCCGTGCTGCGCACCGCCCCGTCCAGCCCCCGCGAATGGGCCCGGCGGACCCCCTCGCAGGTGAAGCCGAGACGTTCCATCGCGGCCCGCGAGCGCCCGTTGCGGGCGTCCGCCCGCAGCGAGATCCGGCGCACGCCCCAGGTCTCGAAGGCGTGGCGCAGCATGAGCAGCTTGGCCTCGGTGTTGATGCCGGTCCCCTGGGCGGCCGGGGACAGCCAGGTGTTCCCGATCTCGGCCGCGTCCGGGATCGCCGTCGCCGGATCCCCGAAGGGCACCCCGGGCACGGCGGGCCAGACGAGCGGTCCCTGCCAGTAGTCGAGTTCCAGGAACCGGGTCGACCCGACCACCCGCCCGTCAGAGGCTCTGACCACGGCGAACGCAAGGGATCGACCCGCTGCCTGATCGGCGAGGGCACGGTCGATGTACTCGTGGGACGCCTGCAACCCGTGCGGCACGGGAGTGAAGGCGTAAGTCGTACGATCCTCGGCCCCGGCCTCGGCCAGGGCCTCGGTGTGGTGGGGGGCGAGGGGCTCGAGCCGCACGGAGCGGCCGGCGAGGAGTACGGGTACGGGCACGGAGCCTTCGGTCCTTCTGGGCGGTGGGGTGGTTGCACAGTCTGCGTCCCTGACGTCACCCCCCGCGCAAAACGCGGGTGAAAGGCAACGGGCTGTCAGGTGAACGCGAGTGGCTCAATGTAGCCCCTCAGGGTCCTCTCATGAACCCCCTATTTGGCAATGGCGCAAAGTGTGTTTTCGATGACTTTGGTCCGACGGCCGGAGAACCCTTGATCCAGGTCCACCGACCCCCGTCCGACCGGTCGCCGCAGGCCTCGCAGACGGCGGCCCCGAATGCCTCCGGCTCCCGCCTCACCACCTCTGACCTGCGAGGATGTGCGGCGAACCCGGAGGCGGACGCAAAGGTCCCGCGCCGGGCCCGCACCGGCGGCCCGGCGCGGCCCCTCCGGGACCCGGGTATCGAACAGGCGGTCGTCGGGGGAGGAGTCATCGACACGATGCTGGCGCCCCGCGCCGGCACCGGCCAGCCGGAGGCGGCCGCCCGGGTCAGCGCCCCCCGGGGCGGGCCTCCGGCCCGCGGGGGCGGTGCCCGCGCCGTTGGTGGTGCCCAGGCCGTCCGGGCGGCGAAATGGCCCATCCGACGGGCTGCCGACCGGCCCATGGAGGCGGGCCGCCGCAGTGATCCAATGGACCGGTGACGATACGGTTCCTGCCCGCGCCCGGCGCGCCCCGCCGCCTGGCCGCCGCCCAGTTGAGCAACTC
>NZ_JZWV01001092.1 GCF_000966975.1 Streptomyces katrae
CCGCCCAGTTGAGCAACTCCGTCGGCGACGGCGCCTACTACGTGTGCTCCGCCCTCTACTTCACCCGCGTCGTGGGCCTCTCGCCCGCGCAGATCGGCCTCGGGCTGACCCTCGCCTGGGCGGTCGGCTCGGTCGCGGGCGTGCCGCTGGGGGCCCTCGCCGACCGGCGGGGGCCGCGCGGCACCTCGGTGCTGCTGGCACTGGCCACGGCCGCCTCGGTGGCCTCCTTCCTGTTCATCCGGTCCTTCCCGGCCTTCCTGTGCGCCGTGGTCCTCTACGCCGTCTCCCAGTGCGGGCTCGCCGCCGCCCGGCAGGCCCTGCTCGCCGGGCTGGTGGCCCCGCAGGAGCGCACGGGGGTGCTGGCCCACCTCCAGTCCACCCTCAACGCCGGGCTGGCCCTGGGCGCGGCCCTGGGCGGGCTCGCCCTCGGGGCCGGCACCGAGCGGGCCTACCTGGTGGTGTTCGCCCTGGACGCGGTGAGCTTCCTGGTCTGCGCCGCCGTGCTGCGCGGCCTCCCCCCGGTCGCGCCCGCCCCGGGCAGGTCGGCGGGGGAGCCCCGGCTGGCGGTGCTGCGCGACCGGCCGTACGCCCTGGTCACGCTGCTCAACGCGGTCCTGCTGCTGCGGATGCCGCTGCTGAGCCTGGCGATCCCGCTGTGGATCGCCGAGCGCACCCAGGCCCCGGGCTGGCTGGTGTCGGCGCTGTTCGTGCTCAACACCCTCGCCGTGATGCTGTTCCAGGTGCGCCTGGCCCGGCCCGTCACCGACCTGGACAGCGCCGGGCGGGCCCTGCGCAGCTCCGGCGTTGTCATGGCCCTGTCCTGTGGGGTGTTCGCCGTCTCGGCGCTGCCGTCCTCCGGGTGGCTGTCGGCCGTGCTGCTCGTGGCGGGCGCCGTGCTCCTGTCCGACGCGGAGATGCGGCAGTCGGCCGGGTCCTGGCAGATCGGCTTCTCGCTGGCGCCCGCCGAGCGGATCGGGCAGTACCAGGGCTTCTTCGGCACCGGCGTCCCGGTGGCCCGCACCCTGGGCCCGCTGCTGCTGACCGCGCTGCTCCTGATGTGGGGGATCCCCGGCTGGCTCCTGCTCGGCGGCCTGCTGCTGGCGGCCTCCTTCGCCATGGGCCCCGCGGCCCGCTGGGCCCGGGGCAGGACCGGGGACGACGGCGGCCGGGCGCACGCCGGGGCGGCCTCGCCCGGACTCTCCTGACCCCGCTCTGACCCCCTCCCGGCGCACCTGGGCGCCCGGCGGCCCTGCGATCATGCCGGGATGGACTTGGACGAGGTACTGGACGCGCTGGCCGCGGTCGGCCCCTTCTTCACCGTCCCGTACGGCGAGGAGCCGCCCGGACCGGGCTTCCGGCCCCTGACGGAGCTGTACGGGGAGGGGCTCGGCCCGTACGTGACCGAGGTGGGCCGGCGGATCGGCAGCGGGCCGGGCCGGGTGGCGGCCTCGACCGCCCAGTTCGGGATCGTCTCCCGGCTGTGGTCGCTGGGCCTGGGCTGCGCCGCCCTCGGCGGGCGGGTGCCGGACCTCGCCCCCGACCGGGTCTGGTGGCAACTGCCCGACGGCGGCTCGCTCCGGCTGTGGCTGCCCGCCCCGGCCGCCGTGCTGCCCGCGGAGGCGCTCGGGGAGACCGTGCTGGGGAACCTGGCCGTCCTGGACACGGCACTGCGGGGCACGTACGGGGTCTCGGAGCGGGTGCTGAGGGGCAACGCCGCCTCCGGGCTGGTCGGGGCCCTGCGCGTGCTGCTGGACCGGGTGCCCGGGCAGCGGGCCGTGGAACTGGCGGCCGCCCTGCTGGCCGACGGCGGGGCCCTGGCGGGCACCGGGGAGTTCATCCACGAGGAGGGCCTCGGGGTGGCCTTCGTCCGGCGCAGCTGCTGCCTCTACTACAAGGTGCCCGGTGGCGGGTTGTGCGGGGACTGCGTCCTGCGCACCCGGTAGCGCGGAGGGGCCGCCGGGGAG